>JAGAPJ010000066.1 GCA_017623315.1 Clostridia bacterium
GAAAAACCCTCTGTAAAGCGTAAGAAGAAGTCGGAAGCTGCTCGTAAAAGAAAGTTCCGCTAATATTAAGTGGTGAAGGCGGTTGGTTTACAACCGCCTTTTTTATTGAGGTTATGTAAATGTTTTTAAAACCAAAAATTAAGCTTGAAAAAGTTACCGATATCACAATTGATATTTTAAATAAATACGGTATTAAAGCGTTAATTCTAGACGTTGATAATACACTATCAACCCATCATGGACAAGTTTTGACCGACGGGCTTCCCGAATGGCTTGATTTAATGCGTCAAAACGGCATAAAAATGACGGTTTTATCAAATTCAAATTCAAAGCGTTTAACACCTTTTGCCCAAAAAATCGGGTTGGATTTTATAAGCCTTGGTCTGAAACCTTTACCGTTTGGTTATATTCGTGCGTTAAAGCGTTTGGGTACATCTAAAGAGGAAACCGCAATTGTTGGCGACCAATTATTTACCGACACAATGGGCGGCAACTTTGTTGGCGTTAAAACAATATTGTTAACTCCCATAAAACCCGAAACTTCATTGCGTTTTCGTTCAAAACGCAGGGTAGAACGTTTTGTTATGAAAAAGCTTAATATTGTTAATACGGAGGAATAGTATGGCTGCTAAATTCGGTCCTGCCGGTACGGGTGATGATTTTAAAGCAAAGGGCTTTAAATCTAGTCTTCAGGTTCCGGCTTATCTTGTGGATATGGGTCTTGACCATTTTGAATATCAGTGCGGACGCGGTGTTAATATAGGTCTTGATAAAGCAGCCGAGCTTGGTAAAATAGCTGCTGAAAAAGGTATTACTATATCGCTTCATGCACCCTATTATATTTCAATGTCATCAGTTGATGAGGAAAAACGCCTTAATTCAGTCAACTATATTTTAGCATCAGCCCGTGCAGTTAAAGCAATGGGCGGTGATAGAATTATTGTTCACACCGGCTCTTGCGGTAAAATTTCACGCGAAGAGGCATTGTGTCTCGCAATTGATACAATGAAGCTTTCGCAAAGGGCGTTAGATGAGGAAGGTCTTTCGGATATTCATATTTGCCCCGAAACAATGGGTAAGGTTAATCAGCTTGGCACACTTTACGAGGTGTTAGAGCTTTGCAAAATTGATGAAAGAATTATTCCTTGTATTGACTTCGGTCACCTTAACGCGAGGGATTTGGGCGTTTTAAAAACTAAGGATGACTTTGAAAAAATATTTATGGATATTAAAAATCAGCTTGGTAATGAACGCTTTAATAATTTTCATTCACATTTTTCAAAAATTGAATATACAACAGGCGGCGAAAAGCGTCATTTAACCTTTGAAGATACGGTTTACGGACCTGATTATCATCCAGTGATGGAGCTTGTTGCAAAATATAACCTCAGTCCTGTTTTCGTTTGCGAATCGGCAGGTACTCAGGCGGAAGACGCAAAAATGATGAAGGATTATTATTTATCCCTTTAAGTTCTTATAAAGGAGAGTTTTTATGATTTGGCACAGTTCTTCCAAAGAAGATGTTTTAAATCATTACAGCGTAGATGCGGAATTTGGTCTTGCTAACGGCGCTGCAACTGAAAAACAGGAAATTTACGGCAAAAATATTGTTGGTAATACCGGTAAGCCTTCACTTATTAAAAGGTTTTTAGGCGAATTTACAAAGACAGGTATTTTACTTATGGTTTTGTCACTTGTTTACTTTTTTGTGGCAAACAGCTATGATAGCAAAACTGCATATTTGGGTTTTTTGGTAATTGCTATTGTTATTGCTAATGCTTTGGTTTCGGCTTTTCATTTGTTTGATTGCGAAAATACTTTAGCTAATATTAAAAGCAATACCAACCCGTCTGTTAAGGTTTTGCGTGATGGCATTGTTAAAACTGTAAATTCGGTTGAATTAGTTCCCGGTGATATTATGTTATTGCAGGAGGGGGACTATATTTGTGCCGATGCGCGCTTAATTGAAACGGTTGATTTTCGTTGTAATGAGGTAGCACTTAGCGGGGAAGAAATACCTATTGATAAAAACGCTTCGTTAATCCTTGAAGATATTGTACCTCTTGAAAAGCGTGCGAATATGGTCTTTGCTTCGACAACTGTAATTCACGGTTCTGCAAAGGCTGTTGTAATTGCAACGGGCGTTAATACTGAAATTGGTAAGTCGGAAACAATAAGCGAACAAATCAGCGGTAATAAAATGCCAATGCAAAACGAGTTAAATATAATTTCAAAATTATTCAATATTATTATTTTGTGTGTTGCTGTTTTGGTGTTTTTAATTACTATGATACAAAACTTCAATGCGACCGAGCCGTTTGCAACAGTTACCCTTACTGCGCTTTTAAATGCTGCTGCTTTAGCCTTTGCGGCTATGCCTGAAGGCTTAAATGCAATTTCAACTATTGTTATTGCAACCGGCACAAAGCGAATTTTAGACGAAAAAATTATTTTTAAGGACAGCAAAGCACTTGAAGCCATTGGTAAAACCAATGTTATTTGTGCGGATAAAACAGGTATATTTACCCAAAGTAAAATGATTTTGGAATCAATTTACGATGGTAAAAAGCTTGTTAATGTTACAGGTGGCTTTGCTGATGATACTGCATCAACCGTGCTTAATTTAGCGGCGGCTTGTAAAACACTTGAAAATGATTCAACCGAAAATGCAATTTCGGCTGCATGTCTTCAATATAATTTTAAAGGCGATGTTGAAATTGACAGCCTTTTTCCAAAGATTGCAGTAATTCCATTTGATTCACATCGTAAGTCGATGACAATTATTACAATTATCAACGAACGCCCATTTGCAATTGTTAAGGGTGCACCTGAAATTGTTTTATCAAATTGTGTTGACTGTGATGTTGAAGGTATATTAAAGTTTAATGATGAAATGGCAAGCGATGGGCTTAGAAACGTTGCTATTGCAATTAAGCGTCTTGATGAAATCCCTGCAAATCCCAAGGCAGAAGAGGTTGAATGTAATTTAACCTTTGCGGGTATTTTGGGACTTAAAGAGCTCGCTCGCGAAGAGGTATATAAAGATATTAAAACCTGTCGTGACGCTAATATTAAGGTAGTAATGTTAACAGGTGATAGCTTACAAACAGCAGTTTCCCTTGCAAAACAAATCGGTTTATTGAATGATGAAAGTGAAGCAATTACCGGTGCAGAGCTTGACAAATTATCAGATGAAAAACTAAGTGAAAGTATTGATAAATACTGTGTATTTGCAAGAATTTCACCGTTACACAAATTGCGTATAGTTAAAGCTTGGCAAAGTAAAAAAGCTATTGTTACCATTACAGGTGACAGTTTGCAGGACGCCGAAGCCTTGGCAATTGCTGACGTTGGCTGTGCTATTGGTAAATTTGGTACAGACGTTGCAAAGGGGAATGCTGACGTTATAATACTTAGAAATAATTTTGGCTTAATTGTAAAGGCAATCAAGGAAAGCCGAGGGTTTTTTGGTAATATTAAAAAGACTGCCAAATACTTGTGTAGCTGTAATTTTGGTGAATTATTGTTGTTGCTAATAGGTTCAATTGCTTTCAAATCACCTGTGTTAATTTCGGTACAGCTTTTGCTTATTAACCTATTAACTGATTGTGCACCTGCAATTTCCTTTAGTATGGAAGAGGCTGAAAAATCGGTTATGAAGGCTAATACTATCAGTGGCGAAAACAAGCTTTTAAATGTTAAGAATTTTGCTAAAATTGCAATTCAAGGCGGATTTATAGCTTTAATCTCATTGGCTGCATATATTATCGGTCAGTTTTCATCACCTGTTGTTGGTACAACAATGGCATTTGTAACCCTTGGCATTTCACAGCTTTTGCATTGCTTTAACTCAAAGCTTGATGGCAGTGTTTTTAAAATGGAAGTTTTCAGCAACCGTTTTATGAATTTGTCGGTATTTGCAACAGCGTTTACAATCATTTTCCTTGCATTTACTCCTGTTGGTTTCCTGTTTGGGCTTACAATATTAAAGCTTTGGCAATTTATCGTTGCCTTTATATTAGCTTTATTAATTGTTCCGTTATGCGAGCTTCTAAAAAAGTTTTATAAATAAAATTAAATCCCTGTCATTTGACAGGGATTTTTTATATCCAATATTAAATTACGTAACCGCCGTTAACACCAATAACCTGACCTGTAATATAATCGGCTTGTTCGCTTGCTAAGAAGTAAATGGCTTGTGCAACTTCTTCGGCGGTACCCATACGACCAAGGGGAACAGTATCTACAAAATCGGTAAGTTCTTCAATAGTAAGGTTAGAATTCATCGAGGTTTCAATTATACCGGGTGCTACCGAGTTTACAGTAATGCCTGAGGGCGCAAGCTCTTTTGCAAGCGCTTTTGTAAGACCGATAACACCTGCTTTAGAGGCAGAGTAGGCAACCTCACACGAAGCACCAACCTGACCCCACATAGAAGATACGTTAATAATTTTACCTGATTTCTGGTTTATCATAACCTGAGCAGCAGCTTTGCAGCAGTTAAATGTGCCTTTAAGATTTATGTCAATAATACGGTCAAAATCAACCTCGTCGGTTTCGGTAATTAGACCCTCAAAAGCAACCCCCGCATTGTTGACAATAATGTCAACGCTACCATATTTGTAAAGTGCTTCTTTAATAAGTAATTCGGCTTCTAAACGGTTGGCAACATTTGCCTTTATTGGTGTAACTGAAAAACCGTTTTGTGAAAGCGAACGAGCGAGTAGGGAAGCGGATTCATAAGAACTGTTATAATTAAGTACAACGTTGTAACCTTTTTGTGCAAATAAAATTGCAGTAGCGGCGCCTATACCTTTAGAAGCACCTGTTATAATTGCGGTTTTTTTCATATAATCATCTCCATAAGTACTATACCATATTTTTTAAAAAAAATAAAGCATTATTTTACAAGAAATTGGGTTAACATAATTGGTGGATGTCAATATGTTGTGTGGTTTACATAAACAGTTTACATAATATTTTAAAGAATTGAAAATAGTGGTTGACATAAAACGAAAGTTATAGTATAAATATAATATAAGCGAATTATAAAGGTTTTTCAAAGGTTGGCGCCATGTGTTTTTGTGTCGCTGATTTTTTATTCTTTAAACTAAGTTTACATAATGTTTTGATTTTTCAATATTTTGTGCAGCTTTTTAAAGTGTGACTATATCTTGAATAGCATATCTTGTCCGCCATTTGCATAATATTTTCTTATAAAAGGAGATGTTATTATGCAACACGGACGTGTACTGAATTTATCTAAAAACCAAATTATTTCTTTTTTAAAGTCTAATGCTTTATCGCTTATATGTGTATTGTTTTTGGTAATTGGTGTTTCTCTTGGTATTGGGCTTTGCGGTAAGTTTTCAATTGTTACATCATTTTGCAAACAGTTTTTTGACGGTTATATTTCACTTAGACAAAGCGGCAGTTATTTAAATATTGCTGTAAGCTCTTTTTTAAAATCTCTAATATTATTTTTGTTTGTTTTTATAGGCGGTACAACCCTTTTTGGAACAGTCTGTATTCCGTTTTTTATTAGTCTTGACGGTTTTTTTTACGGCTCGGCTGTTTCGTATTTATATTCGAGCTTTGCTTTAAAGGGTGTTGCATTTAATGCTGTCATTTTTTTGCCGTCAAATCTTTTACTTATTATTTTTTTGATTTTTGCTGCCCGCTATGCTATGGAATTTTCACTGTGCCTTGCAAGGCTTACTTTTCCAAATTCCTTACAGGGCGATTTGTTTTTACAGTTTAAGGAATATTCATTAAAGTTTTTGTTTTTAACCCTTGCCAGTATTTTAGCCGCACTTTTGGATGGGTTAACAGCAACAAGTATGTTAAGATTTTTTGAATTTTAAATTTTAAGGAGGTGCAATAGTATGAAAAAGCAAATTGACGCTTTTAAACAATATTTAATTGTTGAAAAAAAGTCTTCAGCCAATACGGTCGAATCATATTTGCGCGACTTGCTTCAATTTTCTTCATATTGTGCTTCTTTAAAAATTTCAAACGTACAAAAGGTTAAAACCGAAACTATAAACAATTATATGGATTATTTGGCTAGTCAAGGCAAGTCTGAGGCTACAAAGGCTAGAATTTCATCATCAATTCGGGCATTTTACAGGTATCTTATAAATATTGGTGCTGTAATGGATAACCCTGTTAATGCCGCCAATAAAAGCAAGGTAGAAAAAAAGCTTCCGGGCGTGCTTGATTCATCAGAGATTATTTTGCTTTTGTCACAGCCTTCGGGTAACGATTATAAATCCATTCGTGACAAAGCAATGCTTGAGCTTTTGTATGCTACAGGTATTAAGGTTTCCGAACTTTTGAATTTACGCGTGCAGGACTTTAATATGCAACTTGGTATTTTGCATTTATCGAGTGGAAAAAAGGAAAGAATCATTCCAATTTATCCTGCCGCTGTAAAATCGCTTACCGACTATTTAATTAACGTGCGTCCAGCCATTGTTTTAGAGCCTACACAGGACAAGCTGTTTACTAACATTAACGGTGCGCAAATGTCACGCCAAGGCTTTTGGAAGCTAATTAAGCACTATGCCGCACAGGCAGGCATTAAGGAAGAAATTACCCCTCATACACTCCGTCATAGCTTTGCGGCACATCTTCTTGAAAACGGTGCGAATCTTCAGGATATTAAAGAAATGCTAGGTCACAGTGACATTTCTTCAACTCAAATTTACGCACAGTACATAAAAAATAAATATGCCGCTAATTATACAAGGTTTCATCCACTTGCCAAATAAAAACGTCCGAGAAATCGGGCGTTTATTTGCATTTAAGTGTTGAATATATTTGTAAAATATGGTATTATAAATTGAATTGGTATGTGAGGAGATGTTATTATGTCCGACAAACGTGCAATTGGTGTATTTGATTCGGGTTTAGGTGGTTTAACGGTCGTTAAAGAACTGTTAAAAACACTACCGAATGAAGATATTATTTACTTTGGTGATACTGGTCGCGTGCCTTATGGTACACGTAGTGTGGAGACAATTAAAAAATACGCAAGGCAGGATGAGCGTTTTTTGCTTAGCCGTGACGTTAAGCTAATTGTTGCAGCCTGCGGTACTGTTTCAAGTGTTGCTTCCGACACGGCTGATGAATTACCTGTTCCTTTTTTTGAGGTGGTATCACACGCGGCAAAGGCGGCAGTAGAGGCTACAAAAAACGGTAAAATCGCAGTTATTGGCACTAATGCCACGGTAAAAAGCCGTCAGCACGAAAAACAAATTTTAAAGTTAATGCCCAATGCTTTGGTTTTAAATCAAAGCTGTACATTGTTTGTACCATTGGTTGAAGAGGGTTGGTATTCAGCCGATGATATTGTTGTGCTTGAAACTGTAAGCCGTTATTTGAAGCCTGTTTTTGAATTTGGTGCCGATACTTTAATTTTGGGCTGCACACATTATCCCATTTTAAGCGAAGCTATTAGTAAGATTTTAGGTGACGGTGTTACGCTTATTAATGCGGGCACTGCTATCGCCGAGGCAATAAAGCAATACCTTACCGAAAACGATATACAAAATAATGAAGTAAGCGGACAACATAGCTTTTATGTAAGCGATAAGCCCGACTCTTTCGTAAAACAAGCCTCAATTTTACTCGGTCGTGAAATTGACAGTAATAATGTTCAAAAGGTAGATATTAACAATTTATGATTAAGGATGTAATTATTGAAATTAAAACCGAGCAGTTGCTTGACGGTCAAAGTGATTCAATTGAATTTTCAACCGATGGGCGATTCGGTATAAAGGACGGCAGCTATTTTTTAAGCTATGATGAAAGCGGTCTCCTTGATATTGAGGGTGAAATTAAAACCACCCTTTACGTTAAACCCGATAATACCGTTGTTTTACAGCGAAAAGGCTCGTATAACAGCAAAATGATTATTGAAAAAGGCGTTAGGACAAATTGTTTTTATTCAACACCTGTCGGTAATATCTTGCTTGGTATTTTTGGTGAAAAGGTTTTATCTAATTTAAATGAAAATGGCGGAAGCATAGCGCTGACCTATCTTATAGATGACGATGCAAAGCTTATAAGCCGTAATAAAGTTAATATTTCTGTCAGAGAGGTTAATTAAAATGTCAGTAGTAGTAAAAAATGCAAAAGAACAAATTAAAAATATTATTTTTAAAGCCGCAAATAATGCAATTGCTGATGGTGTTTTAGAAAATGCTGAGCTTCGCGATTTTGCCATTGAAGTTCCTAAAGACCGTGCAAACGGTGACTATGCTGTGAATGCTGCAATGGTTTGGTCACGTCTTTTCAAAAAGGCACCACGCCAAATTGCTGAAATTTTAATGACTAACGCAAGCCTTGAAGGCACTTATATTGAAAAATATGAAATTGCCGGTCCCGGCTTTATCAACTTTTATTTATCACAAAGATATTATGCTGACATTGTTTTAGATGTTGAAGACAAAAAAGAAGTATATGGTAGAAGCGATTTTGGTGAAGGCAAACGTGTTTTGGTTGAATTTGTTTCGGCTAACCCCACAGGGCCAATGCATATCGGTAACGCGCGTGGCGGTGCTTTGGGTGACTGCCTTGCGGCTGTTATGGATGCCGCAGGCTATTATACCGAGCGTGAATTTTATATTAACGACGCAGGTAATCAAATTAACAAGTTTGCACTTTCGCTTGATTTAAGATATTTACAGCTTTATAAAGATGGTATTGAAATGCCTGAGGACAGCTACCACGGTGAAGATATTGTTAATCACGCCAAAGCATTTGCTGAAATTCACGGCGACAGCTTTGTAGAAAAGGATGAAGCAGAGCGCAGAAGCGAGCTTGTAAAATTTGCTTTACCCAAAAACATTAAGGGTCTTGAAGAGGATTTAGGTAAATACCGTATTAAATATGACACTTGGTTTAAAGAAAGTACCCTTCACCAAAACGGTGAAACCACAAGAATTATCGAGCTTTTGAAAGAAAGCGGTTATACCTATGTAAACGAAGACGCACTTTGGTTTAAAGCTACAGAATTTGGTTGCGATAAGGACTTTGTTTTGGTTCGTGCCAATGGTGTTCCCACCTACGTTGTGCCTGATATTGCTTACCACTATAATAAGCTTGTTACCCGTAAATTTGATAAGGCTATTGATATTTTAGGTGCTGACCACCACGGTTACGTACCACGTCTTAAAGCCGCTTTAACAGCACTTGGTGTAGATGCTGATCGTCTAGACGTTGTGCTTATGCAGATGGTACGTCTTGTGCGTGACGGTGAGGTTATAAAAGCCTCTAAGCGTTCGGGTAAAGCGATTACTCTTGTAACCCTTTTAGATGAAGTTCCTATTGATGCGGCACGCTTCTTCTTCAATTTGCGTGAGCCTAACAGCCATTTTGACTTTGATTTGGATTTAGCTGTAAATGAATCAAATTCAAACCCTGTTTATTACGTTCAGTACGCTTACGCCCGTATTTGCAGTATTATCCGTAATTTAGAGGGTGAGGGTATTAAAAATAACCCTGCTAATTTTGATGAGTTGATGCTCTTGAACGCACCCGAAGAACGCGAGCTAATTTTACACATTGCAGCCCTTACCGATGAAATTGTTGCATCGGCTAAGGCGTATGACCCCGCAAAAATTACTCACTATGTGCAAGAGCTTGCAACAAAGTTCCACAAATTCTATTCAGCTTGTAGGGTAAAGGGCGAAGATGAAAAACTAACACAAGCACGTCTTTCACTTTGCGAGGCAACTGCAATTACAATTAAAAACGTTTTAAGACTTATGAAAATTGATGCTCCAGAAAAAATGTAAGGTGATTTAAAATGAAAAATAAGAATTTAAATTTAACAATGCTTATGGACCTTTACGAAATGACAATGGCAAACGGTGTTTTTACAAGCGATATGCGCGATACCGTTACCTATTTCGATATGTTCTTTCGTCGAGTACCCGACAAGGGCGGTTACGCTATTATGGCGGGTGTTGAACAGCTTATTGAATATATGAACGATTTGCATTTTGATGATGACGACATTCAATATTTAAAATCTCTTAATCTTTTTTGTGATGAATTTATTGAATATTTACGTAATTTCAAGTTTGACTGTGACGTATGGGCAGTACCCGAAGGTACGGTAATTTTCCCGCACGAGCCAATTGTTACCGTTCGTGGTAATGCAATGCAGGCTTTAATGCTTGAAACTATGCTTTTGGTTACCATTAACCACCAGTCTCTTATTGCTACAAAGTCAAACCGTATTGTACGTGCAGCACAAGGCAAGCCTGTTATGGAATTTGGCGCTCGCCGTGCACACGGCAGCGGTGCTTCATATTACGGTGCACGTGCCGCTATTATAGGCGGTGCTGTTGGTACTTCTTGTGTTTTAACTGCGAAGGATTTCGGTGTTAAAGCTTCGGGTACAATGGCGCACAGCTGGGTACAGCTTTTTAAGGACGAATACACCGCCTTTAAAACCTATGCTGAAAAATATCCTGACAGCTGTCTTTTACTTGTTGATACCTATAACGTTTTAAAATCTGGTATTCCTAATGCTATTAAGGTGTTTGACGAGGTTTTAAAGCCGCTTGGTAAGCGTCCATTAGGCATTCGTATTGACAGTGGTGATATTACTTACATATCTAAAAAAGCCCGTAAAATGCTTGATGATGCAGGATATCCCGACTGTAAAATTTGTGTTTCTAACTCTTTGGATGAGCATCTTATTCGCGATATGATAGCACAGGGCGCTAAGGTTGATTCCTATGGTGTTGGTGAACGTTTAATTACTGCATCAAGTGAGGCTGTTTTTGGTGGCGTATACAAGCTTGCGGCAGTTGAAATGAATGGGGAAGTTATACCTAAAATTAAAATTAGTGAAAATACTGCAAAGATTACTTTACCTGGTATTAAAATTCCGTGGCGTCTTTATGATAAGGACACAGGCAAGGCTATTGCTGACGTTATTACACTTAACTACGAGAAAATTGACAGTAGCGAGCCTTATGAAATTTTTGACCCTGTTCACACATGGAAGCGCAAGGTTGTTACAAACTTTATTGCCAAAAAGCTTCAGGTTAAGATTTTTGAAAAGGGTAGACAGGTTTACGAAAGTCCCTCTGTTTCAGAAATTGCGGCTTACTGCAAGGAACAGGTTGATTCAATGTGGGATGAGGTTAAGCGTTTTGAAAACCCTCACACCTACTATGTTGACCTTTCGGAAGATTTATGGAATTTAAGAAATGACCTTTTAAGAAAGTTAAATAAACATTAATGGGTGATGTTATGAAAAAATTATTAGCAGCTTTAATGTGTTTGGTTTTGCTTTTTTCCTTTGCCGCTTGTGGTAAAAAGGATAAGAAAAATAACGACGCTGTTGATTTAGAATATTATGCAAAAGTTGGGCAAATCCCCGAAATACCATATAAATTGGGCACAAAATGCGATAAGGTGGAAAAAGAACTTTCGGATAAGTATGAAGAATATTTAGCAAACGACCCTGAAAACAGCCCAGACCATGACCACGACCATTACGCTGAAGATACATATTTTGAAATTGTTGATGAAGGTGATTACTTCTTTATCAATGGCGGTAGCTGTTATTATTTTTATCAAAAAAATGAAAAGAATGACGGTATTTCCTGTATTGTAACCTTTGGTGATGCCTTTGGGTTTAAAATGAGTACCTTTATTTATGAAATTAAAAATGCTATGCCAAGTGTTGAATTTAAGGAAGAAGATATTACCGAGGGTATGCTTTTCTTTGATGAAAATTTATCCGACGGTACGGTACTCTATACCGAATTTAATGGTGTTACCGTTATGTTCGTATTTTTAGAAGGCGAGCTTTACGCCACCGCAATGTATAAAACTGATTCCTGGAAATAAGGAGAAAAAATGTCAATTAGCAAAAAAATTAATCTTGAACATACACTTGTTATCCCATTAAGGGGGCTTGTAGCTTTTCCAAAAACGACCTTAAGCTTTGACGTTGGCCGTAAAATGTCAATTAACGCTTTAAGACTTGCAATGGAAAGAAACGAGCTTATTTATCTTGTTACACAAAAAAACTTCTACGTTGACGAGCCTGAAATAGACGACCTATACGATATAGGCTGTGTTGTACGTGTTAAGCAAATTTTAAAGGTTTCGGAAGATTTGACCAAGGTTTTGGTTGAAGGTCTTTACCGTGCAAAGCATACTGATTTCGGCGTGTATGACCAGTGCTATGTTGGATGCATTACACCCCTTGAGGATAAGCCCGTCTTAAATCGAGAGGTTTATATTGAAACACTTTTGCGAAGGGTAAGAAGCGAATTTTCAAAATATTTTGTAAGCGGTGTTAAGGTAACACCCGATTTGCCCGTTATTGTTGAAAACAGTGAGGATTTAGGCTACGTTTGTGATGTTATTGCATCGGGTATTAATGCACCGTTTGATGACAAACAGTATATTTTGGAACAAGCATCAATTACAAACCGTGCAAAAATTTTAATTGAAATGCTTAAAAAAGAGCGTGAGATTAACGAAATTGATAAAAAAATTAACGCTAAAACTCGCGCTGCTATTGATGAAAATCAAAAAGAATATTATTTACGTGAACAAATAAAGGCAATTAATGCCGAGCTTTACGGTTATGAAGAGGCTGACGAGCTTGACACCTATCACACTAAAATCGAATCGCTTTGTACTGGTGATGACGTTAAGGAAAAGCTTCACAGTCACGTATTTAAGCTTGCTAAAATGCCTTCAGGCTCGCAAGAGGGCACGGTAGAACGTAATTATCTTGATACTTGCATTTCACTTCCTTGGAATGCATTTACATCCGTTAATACCGACATTAAGCGTGCCGCTAAAATTTTGGACCGTGATATTTACGGCATGCAAAAGGTTAAAGACCGCATTTTAGAGCTTTTGTCGGTTTATACCTTAGCGCCCGATATTAAGGGGCAAATTATTTGTCTTATAGGTCCTCCCGGTGTTGGTAAAACGTCGATTGCCAAAACAGTTGCAGAATGTATGGGGCGTAAATTTGCCCGCATATCCTTGGGCGGTGTTAGGGACGAGGCTGAAATTAGAGGACACCGTAAAACCTACGTTGGCGCTATGCCGGGTAAAATTATCAATGCAGTTAAAACTGCAGGCAGCGGTAATCCGCTAATTTTACTTGACGAGGTTGATAAGCTTGGCAGCGACCATAGGGGTGACCCATCAGCTGCATTGCTTGAGGTTTTGGACGCTGAACAAAACAACACATTTGTTGACCATTATATTGAAATTCCATACGATTTAAGTAACGCTGTGTTTATTGCTACCGCTAACTCAGCTGAAACAATTCCCGCACCCCTTTTAGACCGTATGGAAGTTATTGATATTGCAAGCTACACAAGGGAAGAAAAGCTCCAAATTGCTAAAAAGCATCTTGTTACAAAGCAAACACAACGCCACGGTATTGATAAAAAGCAAATTAAATTCAGCGACAATGCGCTTTATTCTTTAATTGATTTTTACACCCGTGAAGCAGGTGTCAGAAAGCTTGAACGCGCTATTGCATCCATTTGCCGTAAGTCTGCAAAGCTTATTGCCGAAAAGCAGACCGATAAAGTAAACATTAAAGAAAACGATGTTGAAAAAATGCTTGGTAAACGCAAGTATCGACCTGATGTTATTTTACCACAGGATGAGGTTGGTATTATTAACGGCTTGGCTTGGACCTCTGTCGGTGGAGAGATAATGCAGATGGAAGTATCCGTTATGGAAGGTACGGGCAAAATCGAGCTTACAGGCTCACTCGGTGACGTTATGAAGGAATCGGCAAGAACTGCGGTTAGCTATGTACGTGCGAATGCCGAAAAGTTTGGTATTAACCCAAGCTTTTATAAGGATAAGGATATTCATATTCACGCTACCGAAGCCGCTGTACCGAAGGATGGTCCCTCTGCTGGTGTTACAATGGTTACCGCGCTTGTTTCGGCACTTACCGACCGTAAGATTAAGCGTGACGTTGCTATGACAGGTGAGGTGACACTCCGTGGTCGCGTTACCGCTATCGGCGGTCTTCGTGAAAAAGCAATGGCGGCTTATCGAGGCGGTGTAAATGCCGTATATATTCCAAAAGAAAATTTGCCCGATTTGGACGAGGTAGACCCTCTCGTTTTGGAAAAGGTGAAATTTATTCCGGTAACCAATGCTTCGCAAATTATTGATTGTGTGCTTGAAAAAGCAAAAAAAGAAGAAAAGACAGAAACGGTTTATTATACTGACGTTAAACAGGTTAATAACCGTGTAAGCAACTAACGGAGAATCTTATGAATTATAATAACGCACAGTTTGAAAAAGCGTTTGGTAGATTTGAACAGTTAGAAGAATCGACCTTGCCCGAATTTTGCTTTTGTGGCAGAAGTAACGTTGGCAAATCTTCGCTTATTAATAAGGTTTTAGGGCGTAAAGCAATTGCGCGTGTAAGTTCTAAACCCGGTAAAACAATTACAATTAACTTTTACAAGGTGGATAATATCCGCCTTATAGACCTGCCCGGTTACGGCTACGCAAAGGTAAATGATGCCGAAAAGCTTCGTTGGAGCGAGCTTATGGAGGGTTATTTTAAATCTAACCGCAATATTAAAATGGTCTTTTCACTTATCGATATGCGCCATCCCGCTACCGATTTTGACCTTTGGATGCTCGACTTTTTATCACAAATCGGTTTGCCTTATACGGTTGTTTTAACCAAGGCTGATAAGCTTAACAAATCCGAAACTCAAAAACGTTTAACCCTTATTAAAGAAGAACTTGGCGATTTTGCCGACAATACCGAAATTATTCCATTCACCGTTAATAATTTTGAGGGTGCGGAAAAGATTAGGAAAATAATTGAGGGTTTAGTTGATTAAGCTTATAAGCGAAAGGGTGTTCATTATGAAGAAAACATTATCAATAATAATTTGTTGTTTTATATTATTGGCTTTATGTTCTTGTGCTACTGCAAATACCGATTTTAAAGAAGGCTCTTTGCTTTTCGATATTGGTGCAACTTCGTTTGATAGTATTGATTCTTGCAAAATAATTGATGACGGTCTCATACATGAAATTATACTCGATAAAGCTGAATATGAGGCATTTGCAAAATATCGTTATAAAAGCGATTATCCAAGTGACAAACTACACGAACTAATGTCTTTTCCAACAAATAAACTTTTTAATGTTACAGTTAATGATAAAACTTTTGCATTGTATCTTATGCCTAATGGCGATATAGGTGTGAAAATTTCTGATGATGAGCCATTTAAGGTATATGAAGCTGATGCTAAGTATAAAATCACACAAGATAAATACAATGACTTTGTAAGTGATAAATAAGGAAAATAATTGAATGGTTGGTTGATTAAACCGCTATACTTGATTTTTTAGAGGTGATGATTAATGAAAAATAAGTTTTTAACAAGTCCGTTCCTTGTATTATATTCTTTGTTTGCTCCGTCACCGATTCTTTTGCCACTTTTCATATTTGCTTGTATAGATAATTTGCCGAAAAATATTACGAGTCCTATAATTGTTTTATTATTGCATCTTGTGATGAATGTAATTTTAATCTGTATTTTTAATAAGGCCTTTTTAAAGATTAATTTTTTTGATACGGGAATTAGAACTCGATATTTGGATTTAAAGTGGGAAGATATAAAATATGTGAACATAACCAATTTTGAATTATTTAAATATAGTTTAATTCCAACTAAAAATTTAAAGTTTATTGTTATTAGCAAAAATGAGGTTAATTCTTCCTTTAATTCATATAACCCAAAGCAATGTATATTATTGCCGTATAATAATAAAACTTTAAAAAAATTGTCTGCATTTTCGAATAAACGTTCTATAGCAATTAATAATTTTATTGAACACAAAACATATCACGACTTGTCATGAGGAAAATTATTGAAAGTGTTGACTTTTAATAAAATAGTGATATAATTATAATGTATATAATAAATGCCTTGATGAAGAAAAGTAACTTTTTTGATTTTTCAAAGAGAGCCGCCGACGGTGGAAACGCGGTAAATAGAAAAAGCGAAGAACACTTCGGAGCCGCAAACTGAAAAGCTTAACGCTTAGTAGGGGCGCCGTAAAAGATGCGTTAAATCTTTTGAGTGACTCTTTTATTTTAAAAGGGTAATTTAGGTGGCACCACGGATACTGCGTCTATTCGTCCTATTTAGGATGAATAGACGTTATTTATTTTTTGGAGTTGATTTTTTTGAAACACATTGATATTTTTGATATCTTTGAAAAAGCTGAATATTTAGAAAAGGAAGTTACGGTTTGCGGTTGGGTAAGAACCTCTCGCGATTCGAAAAATATGGCTTTTATCGAGCTTAACGACGGTACTACTTTAAAGCATTTACAAATCGTTATTGATAAAGCGGTTATGACCGATATTAATGATTTTATGAAGCTTGGTACTTCTTTAAAGGTTATCGGTACGGTTGTTAAATCGGCCGTTGCAGTTGATTCGGTTGAAATTAACGCTAAAGAAATTACCGTTTTTGGTGAATGTCCTGCCGATTATCCGCTTCAGAAAAAACGTCATACTCTCGAATATTTACGTACTATTCCGCATCTTCGTGTCAGAACTAACACCTTTAATGCAGTGCTTCGTGTAAGAAGTGTTGTATCTGCCGCAGTGCATGAATTTTTCCAAGCACGCCGCTTTACCTATATTCACACACCTTTAATCACAGCCTCTGACTGTGAAGGTGCAGGTGAAATGTTCAAGGTAACCACAATCGGTTATTCAAATGATTACAAGAGCGAGGAAGAATATAACGCTGACGATTTCTTCGGTCGTCGCGCCGCTTTGTCGGTTTCCGGTCAGCTTGAAGGCGAGGTTGCCGCAATGGCTTTAGGTAAGATTTATACCTTTGGTCCTTCTTTCCGCGCTGAAAAGAGTAATACCCAACGCCACGTTGCTGAATTCTGGCACGTTGAGCCCGAGGTTGC
>JAGAPJ010000067.1 GCA_017623315.1 Clostridia bacterium
ATTGCACCCCTTGGCACTTATATGAACCTTTATTCTGCAGCACCTGAAATTGCAGGCAGATGGTCAATTGGTTTAATACCCGCTTCAGAAAACGGCGACCGCACAATTGCAGGTGCAGGTACAGGCTGCGGTATTATCAAAAAGTCTGAAAATAAGGAAGAGGCTTGGGAATTCCTTAAGTGGTGGACCTCAGCCGAAACACAAACAAGATACAACAATAACGTTGAATCTATACTTGGTATGATTGGTCGTACAACCACCGCTAACGTTGAAGCATTCCAAAATCTTGCTTGGGATAAAGAGCATCTTGAGGTTTTAGAAGCACAGCGCTTACAGGTAAAGGAAGTGCCCGAGGTTCCGGGTAGCTATTATCTCTCACGTGCGGTTGACCAGGCATTCTGGTCGGTTGTAAACGGTGAAAGCAATTCTAAGGATGCAGTTATGAAGTGGAGCAAGGTTGCAGACGATGAAATTGCAAGAAAAATTAAAGAATATCAATAAAGGAGGAAGAAAAAGTTATGACTAAAGAAAATAACGGTCGCAGACTTGCGCCCGAAGGCTCTTTCAGAGAACAGTTCCCAATGTTTGTAATGATTTCACCCTTTATTATATTCTTCCTAATATTTACAGTTATCCCTATCGTATCATCAATTTTTTTAAGCTTTACTTCTTATGATATGATTTCTTCACCAATTTTTGTTGGTCTCGATAACTATAGAAGATTAATTACAAACGACGCAACCTTTATGGTTACCGTTAAAAACACCTTCGTTTTTGCGGTTGTAGCAGGTCCGCTTGGCTTCTTACTTTCATTTATATTAGCATGGTTGGTTAATGAATTTACCCCAAACGTGCGTGCGGTGCTTTCGTTTATGTTCTATGCACCCTCGCTTGTTGGTAACGCTTACTTTATTTGGCAGGTTGCCTTCAGCGGTGACAGCTACGGTTACATAAACAGCCTTTTATTATCACTTGGTATTATTACTGAACCGATAGTATGGCTTAAAAATGCAACCTATTTAATGCCCATTATTATTGTTGTTCAGTTATGGCAAAGCATGGGCGTTTCCTTCCTTGCTAACATTTCAGGCTTGCAAACGTAAGCCGTGATATGTACGAGGCAGGCGCTATCGACGGTATTCGCAACCGTTGGCAAGAATTAAGATATATTACGTTACCTTCAATGTCTAATATGTTGCTTTTCAGTGCGGTAATGCAAATTCAAAGCAGCTTCTCGGTTAGTGCAATTGCGGTTACCTTGGCAGGTTACCCAAGTAAATCAAACGCGGTTGACACAATCGTATCCTTAATGCAGGATATGGCAACGGTAAGGTACGAGCTCGGTTACGCTTCAGCAATTGCGGTAGTACTGTTTATTATGATGGTAACAACCCGTTTAATTGTTGGTAAAGTGCTTTCAACTGTACAAAAGTGAGGTGTTAGTTATTAATATTAAAGCTGTTTTCAGGGGCTGGGTGCTTTCAATGCAACAGGCATCAAGTAAAAAATTAGCATCCAGACGTTACACCCGTTCAAAATTCGGCGATTTTATTAATGTCGCCTTTCTTATATCGGCAGGCTTATTCTCGATGCTTCCGCTTATTTATGCGGTTTGCACCTCCTTTAAGCCGTTGGATGAATTATTAATATTCCCGCCTCGCTTCTTTGTAAGAAGACCGACCTTCGGTAACTATTTAATTCTTCCTGACCTTATGTCTTCACTTAAGGTGCCGCTTTCACGTTATATATTCAACAGCTTGTTTATAAGCGTGGTTTCTACCTTCTTTTACATACTTATTGCTACAATGGCGGCTTTTGTACTTTCAAAGGCTAGGTTTAAGGGCAGAAACGTTATTTTCTGGATAGTACAGTTTGCGCTTATGTTTAATGCGTATACACTTGGTATACCCAGATATTTGATTTTTTCAAAAATGCACATAATAGATACCTATTGGGTTTCTATTTTACCGCACATGGCTTCAACCCTTGGTGTATTCTTGGCAAAGCAGTATATCGAAGGTTATATTCCAAATGCGTTGCTTGAAGCGGCAAAAATTGACGGTGCAAGTCATTACAGGGTATTTTGGTCAATAGTAATGCCGGTTATTAAACCCGCTTGGCTTACCCTTATGCTTTTTGCATTCCGTGATATTTGGGCTGAAGTACCTAACGGTACTATCTTTAGCGAACAGTTAAAGACACTTCCACAAATTGTTACACAAATTACAGCGGGCGGTACTGCACGTGCAGGTAGCTCAATGGCTGTTACGGTTATTATGATGATACCACCGATACTTGTCTTCTTGATTTCACAAAGCAACGTTGTGGAAGCAATGAGCAGTGCGGGTATAAAGGAGTAAGGATATGTCTAAAAGATTATTTAAAAATATCTTGGCAGTCGTTATTGTTTTACTCCTTCTTGCAACACCGGTAGTAACAATGGCGGCCGAGGTTCCTTTTGAAAGCTACACCTATTGGTCAAATGTTGGCGCACAGGACAAGGCGGTTTATAACCGTCCAATGTACAGCGCTGAATATAATATCGACGCATCTTCTTTGGGGATTAAGGCTTTTTCCAAGATAAATGATATAACCTTCGGTAATGACGGTAATCTTTACGTGCTTGACAGCGAATCCAGAATTGTGGTTTTGGATAAGAACTATAAAGTGGTTAGAGAAATCGGTCTTATCGGCGGTTCTGAAACCTATATTGATGCTAAGGGCTTATACATAGCAAAGGATAATACTATTTATATTTGCGACACTGAAGGTCGTCGTATTCTTCACATTAACCCTGACGGAAGCTTAATTAAAAAGCTTACACTTCCGAAGTCTAATCTTATTCCTGAAGACTTTGACTTCCGCCCAACAAATATGGCAATTGACGAATACGGCTATACCTATATTTTAAGTGACGGCTCATACTATGGTGCACTTTTATATGATTCGGATATGACCTTCTTGGGCTTCTACGGCGCAAATACCGTAGACGCAAGCCTTGGCAGTATTTTTTCCAATATCAAAAATCGTCTTTTCCCAAATAATACAAAGCTTGGTAAAACTGCAAAGCGTTTGCCCTTCTGCTTCGTTGACCTTGCGCTTGACGATAGCGGATTTATCTATACCAGTACAGGCTATACCGACTCTAAACGTGTGGGTCAGGTAAGAAAATTGGGTCCTGGTATTGGTAATAACATTTTAAATTCGGACAACATTAACTTTGTTGACGTAGATATAAACTACACCTATAACAACGGTGCGGTTGCTAAACAGGATATCTTTGATATTGAGGTTGATTCTAACGGCTTTGTTTACGGTCTTGAATCGGCCTTCGGTAAGGTATTCGTGTATGACCCCGCTTGTCGAATTATGTCGGTTTTCGGTGGCGGTATGGGCTTTGGTACACAGCTTGGTACCTTTGTTACCGTTTCGGCATTAGCTATTCAGGATAACGGTAATCAGGTGCTTGTTTCCGACAGTGCAACAAATAAAATTACCGTATTTAAAATTACCGATTTTGGTAAAAAGGTTAAAGACCTTGTAGGTATTACCCTTAAGGGTGACTATGAGGGTGCTAAAGCAGGTTGGGAAGAGGTATTAAAGCTTGATAGCAACTTCCAGCCCGCTTACGGTGCGCTTGCCCGTGCATACATTAACGAAGGCGATTATGATACCGCTTTGGAATATGCTAAAAAGGGCTACGACCGTGAAACCTATGCAATAGCCTTTGAATATAAGCGTGGCGAGATTATTAATGATAACTTTATGTTAATTTTCGTTGGCTTGGTTCTTATATTGGCTGCTGTTATTGTATTCTTGGTTGTTTCAACTCGTAAGAAACTAAAAATAATTCGCAATAAGCAGTTAAACCTTATGTTCTCAGTTTTAATTCATCCGGGTAATGCCTTTGAAGAAATTAAGGACAAAAAGCAAGGCTCTATTTTACTTTGCGTATTATCAGTACTTGCGTTTTATGTTGTTTCAATTCTTCAAACCCTTAAGGGCGGCTTCTTGTTTACCCTTTATGACCCGGCATCCTTTAACTCAATTTGGTTGTTTGCTAAAACTGCAGGCCTTGTTGTGTTGTGGATAGTTGCAAACTGGATGGTATGCACCTTGCTTGGCGGACGCGGTAGATTAAAGGAAATTGCAATTGTTACCTGCTATAGCTTGTTGCCTTTAATTATTGAAGGCATTATAAACTTGGTGCTTACTAACGTATTGCTACCTACCGAAGCCAGCTTCTTGAATATTTTAAGTATAATTGCAACACTTTACTTCTTGCTATTAATGGTAATGGGTCTACTTAAAATACACGACATCAGTATGGGTAGACTAATTGGTACAAGTATACTTTCAATTGCAGGTGTAGGTGCAATTGTATTTTTAGGTATTACAATAATTATTCTTGTGCAGCAGTTCGGAGGATTTATTGTAACAGTTGTTTCCGAAATATTAACGCTTTAAGGAGGAAGACGGTATGTTTAAGAAAATAATTACTATTATTTGCTGTATAGCAATTGTTTTATCACTTGCTGCATGTGGTACCGGCTTCGGCTCAAAGTCGTTTAAAGCGGTTGAGGATAACGACATTCCTTATGACAATCTCATTGCAACAAATGAAAAGTACACCCTTGAATTAGACGACAGCAATATGGGTGTTATATTAACCGATAACGCCACAGGCGAAAAGTGGGGCACATCTCCAATCGATGAAGGCGGTTCACAGGTAGACGAGTTTGGTATGCCTATAAAAAGACACCCCAGAGTTGAGTCTATTTTAGCGGTTGAATGTAAAAATTTTATTAGTGATGAAGTTAATACATATTATTCTTTAACCGATGCGGTTAACGGCGGTTTTGTTACCCATAGCCCCCTTGAAAACGGCATTGTTTTAAATTACTACTTTGCTGATGCTGGTGTAATGATACCTCTTGAATGTGTTTTAACCGAAAATGGTGTAAAACTTAGCGTCAATCCTAAAAAAATTCAGGAAAGTGACAATCGTGTGGTTTCAATTTCCATTGCACCCTTCTTTTGCGGTGTTAAAAACGATACTGAAAACTCTTATTTGTTCATTCCCTCCGGTTCAGGCGCGTTAATGGGTGTTGATACCAAGTCCGACCAAGGTGATTCATTCTCGGCACAGGTTTACGGTTATGACTCGGCTATTGACGAGGTTGCCTTAACCTCAATTAAAGAGCCTGTAAGACTTGGCGTTTACGGTGCTAAAATGGGCAATAATGCAGTATGTGCTATTATTGACAGTTCTGAAGGCTCAGCTTGGATAAAGGCTACCTCCGGTTCGAAAACCTTGGGATATTCTTCTTGCTATGCAACCTTCCAAATGCGCGGTTATACCAACCATTCGGCAGTGCTTTTCTCCTACTATGAGGTAGAAAGTTTAGTTTACAGCAAAAAGATGATAGAAAAGCCTATTTCTATAACCTATTGCCCATTAAGCGGCGACCAAGCTGATTACAGCGGTATGGCAAAGGTATATAGAGATTATCTTATCGATACGTTAGGTATGAGCCAAACAAGTAAGGACGTTCCGCTTAATATTAGAATATTGGGCGGCGCTTTAATGACAAAATCCTTTGTCGGTATTCCTTATAAGTCGGTATATCCCACCACAACACTTAAAGAAGCCGAAAAAATTATGGCTGAAATTAAGAAAGAGCTTAATACCGATTTTGCAGTTCAGCTTAAGGGCTACGGTGAAAGCGGTGTTGACGTAGGCAAAATTGCGGGCAATTTTAAGGTAAGTGATAAGCTAGGCTCACTTAAAGAGCTTAAAAAGCTTTTCGAATATTCAAAAAATAACAATATTGATCTGTATTTTGACTTTGATATTGAAAGATTTAATAAAGACTCGGCAGGGTTTACTAAATTCTTTGATTCAGTTACAAATGCGGGTGAGCAAAAAGCTGTTCAATACCATTATGATTTAGCGATAAGAGGTCAAAAAACCGATAACTCATTTAATCTTTTATCACCTGCCAGCTTTGGCAAGGTATTTGATAAAATATCAGCTAAAACAGGCAAGTATAACCTTATGGGTATATCGCTTGACAGCGCTTCTTCAACAGCATATTCGGATTATATCGATAAGGATAATTCGAATTATTATGCAAAGAACGGTTTTGCAAACGCTGTGTCTAACGTAATTAAAACCATTAAGGGTGATAAAAAGCGTTTCATGGCGTCAAGCGCAAATCTTTATTCAGCAGTAATGGCGGACATTATTACCGAAGCCCCCGTTACCTCTGAAAAAAGTCAAGTATTCCTATGCGACGTACCGTTCTATCAAATGGTATTTAAGGGCAGTGTTCCCATCACAGTACAAAGCATTAATTTATCGGCAAATCCAAAATTTATGCTTTTAAAGGCTATTGAAAGCGGTAGCGGCCTTGGATACACCGTAATAGAAAATTGGGATAATTCGTTAATTAACGCTGAATATCCTTACTATTATAACAGTGTGTTCGAGGGTATTAAGGATGATATTCTTAATAATTCCAAACAGCTTTCTGATTATTATAAGAAGATTTCAGGACAGCACATAGCTAAACATACTGTTTATGAAAACGGTTTAAGAGAAACTGTTTTTGAAAACGGCGTATGCGTTTACGTGAATTATACGGATGCGACTATTAATATCCCTGACGGTGAAGTGCTTCCTTATGAATATCTTATAACGGAGAAAAGTCTATGAAAAAAACAAAGAAAAACAGGGGAATAGTAGAGCTTAAAAGCCGTTACGGTTATCTTTTCACAATGCATTGGATAATTGGTATTGTAATTTTCTTTGCTTTGCCGCTTATTCAGTCTGTTATATTTGCATTTTGCAAAATTGAAATTATATCCGGCGGTATTGATATGAAATTAGTTGGTTTTGCAAACTTCAAGCAAATTTTGCTTGAAGACCCCAACTATGAAAAGTGGCTTTCAAGCTCTGCAACATCATATTTATATTCGTTGCCTCTTATTATACTTTTAAGTATGACATTAGCGCTTATATTAAATCAAAAATTTAGGGGAAGACTTTTCTTCCGCGCCCTTTACTTCTTGCCGGTAATTATTTCAACCGGTGCGGTTATGAATCTTATTTTCAAAACCACAGGCAGTGATATGTCAGGCATGGGCGTATCAGACGCATATTCCGCAAATATGATAAGCGTTGACGATATTGTTAAACTGCTTGACATTCAGGGCGAGGTTGCTACATACATAACAGCAACTATTAGTAAGATATTTGACCTTGTTTGGAGCTGCGGCATACAAATAGTATTGTTTTTGGCAGGTCTTCAATCTGTACCGCAATCTTTCTTTGAAGCATCACGTGTTGAAGGCGCAACAAAGTGGGAGGAATTTTGGTTTATTACCTTCCCAATGCTTTCCCGCGTTACACTTTTGGTTACGGTATTCACAATGGTTGAGCTTATCACCAGTGAACGAACAACCTTAATTAGAAATGTATATTCTATGATGCGTACAGGTAATTACGACGAAACCTCGGCTATGATGTGGTTCTACTTCCTCATTTGTGGCGCGGTTATGGGTCTTGTAATATTCCTTTATAACCGTTTCTTAATGAAGCGTTGG
>JAGAPJ010000068.1 GCA_017623315.1 Clostridia bacterium
CATAACCCTTGCCTTAAACGAAACGTCAGCCATATCATCAATTTGAATAGCCTCGCCACTAACGGTTGGGTACATATATTTGCTGCTTTGTAAAATAGAAACAGCACCGGCATCGTGAACTTCACTTACCTTGTTTACAAGCTCACCCGACTTTATAGCCTCGGTGTCACCTGTTTTTTCACGTATGGCATTACAAGCCGCAACATAATCATCCTTCGGCATTACTGCGTAATTGTTCATTGTCCCACCTCCGAAACGTCGGTAAAGTTAGCAAGTACAATATTTGCAATTTCGGTTTTGTCGGCTTCAGTAATTATATAAGCATCACCCTTATCGCCTTTTTCGCCTTGTATACCCTGTATGCCCTGCGGACCTGTTACGCCCTGTATTCCTTGCAGACCGCGGTCGCCTTTATCTCCCTTAGGTCCTTGTGCACCCGTTTCACCTTTAGGACCACGCAAGGCTTCTAATTGCTCGGCAGTAAAATCGGAATATACAAACGCATCACCCTTTTCACCCTGTGGGCCGCGTTCACCAGTGTCGCCTTTTTCACCCTTGAGTTCGCCGTTATCGTATGCCTGTTTTACTGCAAGTGCTGCATCCGACGCTAAGTCAGCTTTTTCAACTGCATTAAATGCTTCATCCGCTGCTTTAAGCGCTTTTAGTTCTAGCTCTGTATACGAGTATCGGCTTGTACCATGGGTCGGACCTTCAAATTGCAAAAGCGCAGGTGGGCAAAACACCTCTTTTACAACCTTCTCTCCGTCAAGAACTGTAAGCACAAGATGAACCTTTACCGTACCGCCGTACCGAGTATCGCGTTCCTGTAGGGCATACGGGAACACATAATCTTCGTGGCTCGACTCATTAACATCCTGCGATTCGGTTCTGAACAATTCGCTTGCAGCGTTGTAAACATCAAAACGATATCTTACATACGAAGTTGCGACATAATTTTCCACCGCATTGCGAAGTTCGTCGTCGACCGTAAATTCCAGCGCGGTTGCGTTGTGATTGCCCGAGATACCGACTCGTTGACGCGCAGCGGGTGTTATGTAATTTAACCCGACCGTGAACGAAATCTGATATGGATTTTTTTCGTTTGCCATATTAATGACCTCCTTTAAATTTAAAAGCGCCCACTTTCGTGAACGCTTTCGTTGCATATTAATTTTTCATTAACCATTGCTTTGCCTTGGCGTCAATATCAAGCTTTTTGGCGGCATCCCGCTTTTCTTTGTTTGAAACACCACCGCTACCGTCAGTATCGGCATATTTCTCACTCATCGCCATTTTAAACAAATAGTATTCTTTAATATTGATGCCAATAGTTTTCATATAAGCAACCTTGGCAATTTCCTCACCGGTTTTAATTAAGCTTTCACTCATACCTTCAGCAAGCATTTCCTTTTTTAATTTTTCGTACTGTGCTTTGCTTTTTCGTTTGGCTTCATAAAGCTTATCAAAACGGTCGGGTTCTTTTACCAAAGCTTCAACAGTTTTCTCTTTTGCAAGAATACCCGTTATATCGCTTTCGATTTCTTTCTTGGACTCAGCATCAAAGCCTTGGTACGTTTTATTGTTGGCAAGCTCCTTCATATAGGTTTCTGTTTGTTTCACAACATCCTTGTCCTTGCGGTAAAGCTTTTGAACATTGGTTTTTATATCCTCATCACTGAGGCCGCTATCAATTAAATGCTTATATATGCGCTGGTATTCAGCATCGTTGCCTTTTTCAGCAGCTTCCGCGAGCGCTTCATACCTTTCGCCGCCCTCAGTACCCGTAACGGCAAATATTGCACCCTGCAGGTCACCCTTCGGCTTGCTGATGAAAGCCATATCAATAACATTCCACGCGGCACGAAGGTCACGTAAAACGTTTTTTGTAGGTACACCAAAAAATGCTGATAAACTACCGGCTAGACTTTCTAATTTTTCATCAATAGTTTTGTTGTCACTGGACAACATTTTTATCGACTGTGCCAAATCGTCTACCAAGCTCATATCAGCACGTTCTACAGTATAACCTTCAAAAATTGAAATCAAATCTTTAACGTAAGGTATCAAATTCAGCGGGTTAATGTCTTGGACAAAGTTATCAACGAATGCGCTTATATATTTTTCAAGATACGTTTCATCCTCGTCATCATCCCTTGCGGCAGTTACTAAAGATTTTAAAGCGGTATTTAAGAGTACATTTCCCACAAAGGCCGCTACCGCTCTTCCCGCAAATTTCTTACCAACTTTTGTTTTGGTACCAGCTGCACGCGCGGCAGACATTAACATATTTAAGGATACAGTCGGTTCTGACATAAAAGACGATACCATATTATCAAATATATTCTTGCTGCGCATCAAATGCGAGCGCGAAAGAGTCGAATCGTACACCTGCGTGTGATTTATAATGAAAGTAAATCTAGCAGCACAGGCCTCATAAAATTCTTTGCTTCCTTTTGCGTATTGACTCTTGCTCACAACCTCTGCCTTGACTGCTGCCCATATATGCCCCCACGTAATTTGGTCAGCCCAAGCAGCGCCCAAAGACAAAATATCATCACGGTAACTGGAATCCTTGATATCAAAAAAAGCCTTCGCTTTGTTTTTGGCACCCTTAGGTGTTTCCTGAAGCAACCATTTTGTTGTCGAAACACCTGTACTTGTATCAAAGCGACCCATTTCTTTAATGCCCGCAACTGCTACGTATTCAACCAACTCTTCATAATTTTTTATCAGATTATATCGTTCCGTCTTGAAAAAATATTTTGGGTTTATATATGCCATTGCACGCATAATAGCCGAAGGTTGTTGAACAACCACAGACGCCGACGCCATTACCGCACCTTTTTTAAATTTGCTTACAAGCTTATCTGCAGGTGTTTCCGCTTCAGTTTTGCGAACGTTACCGTTTGTATCATCTATAAACTGTCTGATATATTTTACTGCATCTGCACCGTATACTCTTTCAAGCTCGGCCGAAACACTTTTGCCGGCATAGTCGCTATTAATTTCATTGCCTTCGTTGTCGGTGGATGGCATTTTGAAATTCATAATTTTTTCCATCGTTTCAAGCGGCACCGTTAACGCGTTATACATACACATACGGTTAATATGGTCTACGCACAACTCACTGAAGTTCGATAATATAAGCGGTGTATTAGCACGGGGGCTAACACTTTTGGTGAAAGATTGGTGTTTTAGTTTCGCATCGCTAGTAACGGCTGAGTGCTGTGCAATAAAATTAGAAGCCGAATTATACGGAATATAATAACTTTCGTTATACTCCTTAAAGCCAGCTATTTCCATTGAAGTTTCATTGCCAAGCAACGCCATATCGTTCGAAAGATATTCGACAAAGGCATCAGCATAAGCCACCTGTTCTTCTGTCAGCCAATCAAACACCTTCATAACGTCTTCCTTGGCAATTTTATGTGCTGCGGAATCAATTTTTCTAGTTAACGTTTTCATAGCCGCTTCGGTTGGTGTGCCTTCCTTTACCGCTCGCTTATAATTTGACAAAAGGCTTCTCAAGGTCACTTCGGAAGGCGGTATTACAACACCACCTTCAAACAAGTGCTGCGTATTCTTAAGGTTGTTACCATATTCACGCCTTGCCGTAGCATAAAGCAGCAATGCCTGCTCACGAGTAATTTCTATATTGTCGCCGTGCTCGGTAGTAAAACTAAAAGTATCGTTTTCCCATTCAGAATAATGATACTTTTCCTTAATATCCAAAATATAAGCTTTTGCAAGCTCAATGTTACGGTACCACTTATCCTGACCCTTAACAATATCGCCAAACACCTTACGCAAAGAACCGCCAATTTCATCAAAGAAATAAACCGGTGTCATATTGTTGTACTTAATTACTTTTTCAAGTGCTTCAGTTCCAACAATCACTCGTTTAGTCGACTTGCCTGTTAAATCTGCAAGTTCTTCAAGGCCCACCTGAATAGCATCACGTTTTTTGCCGACAATAAATAATTTGTTTTCATTATTTATAAGCCATTCAATATGCTCAACAATGCTTCGCACCTGTGATGTTTCACTCAACGTCATTTTTCGTAAAGTCTTACCTTCGAGATGCTCTTCTAATCTAACCAACATATCAACAATTTGTTCATCATATCTGGCATTTAAAGCATCCGGATTATTTTTTGCAGTTTCATAAGCATCATTATAAAACGCCTTAACAGCATGAAGTTTTTTTCTTTCAAATGGTGAAGTGTCGTTAAACCTAAATGTTGCTATCACCATATGAGCAAGTTGCTTAAGCTCCTGCGGCACGTGTTTAGCATCAGTATTCGAGCGCAACTTTGCGTCCATTCGACTAACGCTTCGACGGATGCAGTCGATATTACGTGTTTTATCCGCACGTTCTTCACGCTGCTTGGTTATTTGCACCGATGCTTCACGATGAATGCTCGATAGTTTTTTCTTTAAATCGTCATAACGTTTTTGTAAACGATTCATTTGGCTTTCATAATGTTCGGTCAAATTTTCTCTTACTTTATCCGTCAATTCTTGACTTTCAACTAAAGCTTGTCGTAGGTCTTGATTTTCCTTTTCAAGATTACGTGTAGGAACTGTAAACCTAATATCCTTTTTATCACCGTTAAAGCGTTCGGAAAGTGGTATAACCTTGCCGCTATCGTCGTAAGTTACCGGGGAAGCATCTTTAAGTTGCGCCGAATCGAACACGATATAGGTCTTGGTACTGCGGCCCATGGCGCCAATGTCGCTTTCAAGCACAACGCCGTCATAATCGCTTTCGGCAATATAATTGTCAATAAGCTTCTTGGCGGCAAGGCTTGCCTTATCGTTTTCAGCTTCCCACTCTTCAAAAATTAGTGCTTCCTTATCGTGAAGCTCTTGGAAATGTGCATCATTATAAATTGCTTGGCGTGACGCATTAGGATTTTCTAAACGCCAATGCTTCATGTAACTTTGCACCTCGTATGAAGCGGCATCCGATTTTAAGCGATATTCCGTATCAATACCAAGTATCTTATCGGCTGCTTCAGCATAACCTTCAACGTTATCACGCCAATACTGTTGAGCTTCAGCACGGTCACTAAATTTAAGCGGATTTCGTTGCTTAGCGTACAAATTCATTTGCTTTTTACCCTTAAGGCCGATATCATCATTGCTGGGCTTTAAAAACATTCCTGTAGGTAGTTCCCAGTCATATTTCCCCGCTTTTTGATTATCGGTATTAAATTCGGTAAAGTCCGCATCCGTTTGGTGATATAACCGTTCGGTATAACCTGAAGCTTTGGCTTTATCATCCACCATTTGCTGAAGAGTATCGTTATCGCCGTTTTCTACCGCTTCCGAGTACTCACGGTCGGTAGGAATAGAAAATTTAAGTGCAGTGCGTTCCTTACTTCCAACACCTGCCAACTCATTTTCAACGCTAACAGTATTTTCAGCATCATAAAACGGCATACCAAAAGCTTCTTTCTTTTCGTCAGAATCCATCCACAGTCTTCCTTCAGACATACGCGCTTCATATTCACCACGGGTTGCCATATATGCTTCATACGGTGTATATTCTTTGCCGGTTTTAGGGTTCTTCGGCATTGTTCCCAATTTTAAACGTTGGTTCCAATATTCAATGTTTGCGCCGCCTTCGCGTTCATCAAAACGCTGTGCCGCGTGTTGAATTTCGTGTACAAGGGTTTCGGCTACTTCCTTTACACTTGCAGTTTCGGCAAAGGCTTTATCCAAGACTATATAATTCAATTCGGCCCAATATGCCGCTTTTTTGCCGGGTTGATTAAAGTCGTAAATAACAAGCTCGGTGTCATTCAACTGTGGGTACCTTTCAAATAGTTCCTTATGGCGTAAATAATTTATCAAAAGGTTTTTGCCTTTAGGCGCCTTTCGCTTTTTAAACCTGTCGCCTTTTGGGTAAAATCGCATTTTACCGTCATCAATTTCATATACCCACACGCCCGAAGGGTCACGCACAAGGCCTGTTTCTTTCCAAATATCCATCTTTTGATAAAATTCATTGCCATCATACGCGCCTTTAAGTTCATTTTCCATTTCTTCGGCTTTTTGAATTTTATCGTTATTCAAAGCACGTGAAATTGTAAATTTTAATTCGCTGTCGGAATTATTTGCATCATTCTTGAGTATATTATTCTTGACAGCAGGATTACTTTGTGATATTCTACTGTTAGCAGATGACATATCGGCCTTTGAGCCAATTGCAGAAACTATGTTTCCGTTGGGTATGTCATCTGCTTTCATTTTACCCACATTATAAACAGTCGAAACTCCACCATTCTCACCCACAGAAAGTGTTATGCGATAATACGCACCGTCAAAATCCTGGAAATATACTGTGCGATAAGTAAAACCGTCTTTTGCAAAGCTGTGGTTTTTACCATCTGGAACAATTTTCCCTTTGTTTCGGTGTGAAATTTCCACAAGCTCATCAATGTGCGCCTCTGCATTAAGCTTAACAAAAAACTCTTTATCAGTCAGTTCGCGGGTTATTCCGTTTTCTGTGATGTGTTTATCGCGCGCCTTATCAGCTGTATCCTTACTTATAGTAAGAGTATCGCCTTCCATAGATTGAATTTGAATCGGCCCATTCTTCAATGAATCATTAAAGAATTTTGAAATTTGCGAGCGCCATTCAGCAACACTGTTGCCCGTAATTATTTTTCGAGCTGCCCGAACATACGATTTCCCGCTATCCAAATTTATAATATGAAAACTTAGATTACCACCGCCATCTTCGGCGGCTTTTTTTGTTTCTACTGCCTCCGAAAGCATACGGTTAAATTGATTTTCTAAGCGGGTTATTTCCCACACCAGATTTTTTTCGCCCGAAAGTTTTCTCTTAAGGTATGCAAAGAATTCTTTAATGTGTTGCCATACGGTTTCAGCTTGCTCATAATTAAGCCCGCTCATCATTCTTTCAAGTGCGGCGGGGTTGTTATCAAACAAGTATTTACCCACGAAGTCAGCAACCATTTCGGCTTTAGCATCTTCAGGTTTAAAATTAGGTTCATATGCTTTACGTTTATCAACATACTGCTCTATTACCGTGCGTTCAATATCAGTGAACGAATCCTCTTCAACGTTAAATTTGCCTTGTTCGACGAGCCAGTCACGGTATGCTCGTGATTCCCTTACGGCATCCACAAAGTTTTTATAACTTTTGGTACCTTCGCCAAAGTGTGTAAGTTCGTGCTTTAAAACAAACTTAACAGGGTCGTAACCGGTAAAGCCGATATACAACGTTTTGTCTTCTTTGTTATAAAACCCGTCTGGCAGCGTATCTTCGGTAAAATCATAACCGTAACTCTTCATAAGCTTGGTTGTTATGCGCACAAACTGCATTTTAATACCCAAAGCATCACAAATACGCTTGATGTATGCCTGCTCGGCGGCATTAACGGGTAGCCTTTCGCCTTTCTTACGCCTTTGAGAATTATCGGTATAATTACGGCTGCTATCGATTTTTGAATTATCCGCTACCGTTCCCGAATTTTGACCACTCACTCCCGAAAAACTACCACTCACTCCATCAGCGTTACCACTCACTCCGTTATTTGTGCCACTCACTCCCACATATTGCACGTTTTCACTGTTTGCATTTGACTGCAAAACAGAGTTTTCGGCTTCTAACTTTTCTAATGTTTGTCCTAAAATTAAAGAACGTGGCGCATAGGCCTGAACTTCAACCGCTAATCTGCCAACGTCTACATCTTTAACTGTGCCATTGCTGTTGTCGGTTTTTACGGAATTATATAATTCGCTTACGTTATCAGGATATATTGCACCGTTATTAACGTTTTCATCGTAAATAGATAAAACGGCATCAACACCGCCTTTTAAAGCGGTGATTTTTTCGCCAATTTTACTATACATTTGCTGCGCCGCACTTTTTGATAATTGGTTGGCCGCTACAAGCATTTCGCCGATAGTTAAATCCGAATGGTCACCATTTAAAACCTTATCACAAAGTTTTGTAAGATTTTTATTTTGAGAAACCTCTTTAAAATATGCCGCGATATTATTTATATCGGCGCCCACTTGTTGAACAACATCTTTATAATTTTTCCCATATGCCTGAATGCTTGATTCATTAACTGCATCTGCAATGTTTGAAGGCCCACCCATTAATGAAGCAGACAACGCACCTATTAAACCCTCATACGCTGCCTGGCTTAAAGAACCTATTGGGTCATCAAAGAACGTTGTATCGTCAACACCTAAAATTACTTCAGTTAATAGCGGACTCAAAATCGACTGTGCGCTCTCTTCGACAAATTCGCCAATAGCGTTTCCGCCAACTTTTAATGCTGCCTTTGCGAAAACATTCGAAAATTTACTGGATAAGCTGCTGACTATCTCACCGGTTAGTACGCCGCCCGCCGGATTAAAGCTTGCACCCAAAGCAGCTTCTAAACCACATTCTGCAACAGTCGTAATTGTAGCATAAGCAAATAATTTCCTCGGGTCAGTAACGCCTTTCTGAATACCTTCTTTATACGCACCGCCAAAAACACTTGGTGCAAAAGCAGCTGTACTTACAAATTGAGTTAATAATGCGCCGCCACCCATACCTGCAGTCAATATCGCTGCCGTCATAGGTATTGCATTTTGTGCCATATTAGTTACGGTATCTTGTAACATCATATTTACACGTTCACCATTTTCGGTAAAATGCTGTTTTAATACTGCACTTGCAATAGCATAAGGTGTATCAATCTTATCCTTTAAATCGCTTACCGTATCCTGCCCGGTGATTATGTTCCAGCCCGTTTTTAAGCCATCTGTTGTATTAACAAAATAATTTGCCAAGCCGGTTTTAGTATACAAGTCAAGTTGGTTTCCAAGTTTATTAACGGTGGTATGTATTTCCTTTTCTTTATCTGAAGCAATTGGTAACTCATCAATTTTAATCGATGAATCACCCATTTTAATTGTACCACCGTAGGCAGTATCGTTATACATTGACCGTGCCGCAATATTTGCTAACTTTTTCGAATTGGATTTTATATCACCAGTCATCTTAAACTCTTCTGTGGCAGTTTGCTTTTTATAATTCTCGAGCAATTTAAAGGTTTCAATAGCATCTTGTTCTGCCTCAGTAAGTGTGCCGCCATTCATTTCCTTTTGAGCATATTCTTTAAAACGCTTCGAGCGTGAAATATTATAAGGATTATCAGCAGCAAATATATCGTACTGACCTTTTATAGTGTCGCCAAAAACGTTTTCAATACCATACTTTAAAGCAATATTTCTTTCCTGCGAATTCAAATCGCCGCCTGTAGCAATTTTCTTTTTTGCTGATTCAACAAGCAACTTATCATTTAGCGGTATGGTGCCTTTGCTAAAATTAAGTTGATTTTTATAGTCTTCATCATAAAACGCAGAGCCTATGCTTGTTAAAAGAGCCTCGCTTTTTTCTCGCTCGTTGATTTTTTGCATAACAGGGTCAGTATTTGGAATAACTGTTTCACCCTTGGAATTGGTGACATAATTTACTGACTTATTTTTTGCCGCTATGGTATTTGATGCCAAATCGGATAAAATAGCCACCGTAGGATTAACTTGAGCCGGTTGCGGTCTTTCTTGTTTTGCAGTAGCTTTATAACTTTCGGTGTTGCCTCCCGAAGCTTTAACTTGTTTAGAGGTAGCCTTATATACTTCAGCCATTATTGTCACTCCTCATAAAGTAGATATTTGTTTTTTGAGCCATCCCAAATCCATAGTCTGCCGTCAGGCGTTTGGCCAACATTTTGCATATTTCCGTTTATTTGGTCACGAATGCATTTGCCGTTCAAATATGTATAATTTAATTTGCCTACGGCTTGACCGTTTTCATACACACCTTTTGGCTGATAGCCGTTATCAAAACAACCATACTCACTCCAAGCTTTAGCGGTATCGTTGGTGCCCGTTGCATTGTTATATCCTGTATAAGGGTTGACTGAAGAGTCAAAAGTTGTTGATTTGCCCGATTTTGTATCAGTATATGTAGTTGTACCATTAGAGTTATACCTAACCGAAACGCCATTAGAGTAAAGTGAACCTTTAAAATCACGTCTAAGATTTGCGCCATTGGCCTGAATAATATACGATGCTTTTTCTTTTTCCTCAGCTGTTGCTTTTGCCGCCTCAGCTGCTGCCTTTGCCTGTGCAGCTTTGTATTCCGCCTCTAAACCGTCATAGGTTTCATCCACGCCGGCGGTGGCTGAAATACGGTTCTGCTCAATGGTGGAAAGCTTACTGTCACGGTCAAGATTATATGCATTTATATCTGCCTGCTTCTGACGGTTCAAATTATAACCCGCATTTGCCGCTGAAAGCTGTACTGCTGTTTGCTGGGTACGGTTAAGGCCTGAATCGGTTAAACCTAAATTAGCCATACTTTCGGCAACCTTACGCTCATTTATAAGCTTCTGCACCGCTACCGCACGCTGTTGGTCATCATAAGCGGTACTAATTTCTTTAACGACTGCAGCATGTGCCTTGTTAACCTGCTCGGCCTGCTGGTCGTAAATATCATTAACCTTCTTTTTGGCTTCGGCCCTTTGTGTAGAATACACCGCCATTATCTACTACCTCCTAACAATCGAAATTTTATTTCCATACCATCAACCGCCACAACACCTTCGCTTGATATCTCTAGCCCGACACGAAGGACGTTGCGAGCACACGGGAATATAGCTTTACTGTCAATATAACCGGGTGTGTAGGCTTCGGTTTGGGTACCGTTTAAATAAATATCGTGTTCCTCTTCGCTTTGGTCGGTTATTACCTTAACGGTTATGC
>JAGAPJ010000069.1 GCA_017623315.1 Clostridia bacterium
ACCGTTATAAACCGTGTATGATGAATTCCAACCGTGAAGCAAAAGCACGGGTTGACCGCTGCCCTCATCGGTGTATTTTATGTTAAGACCATCAATGTTTATGTTCATATAATACTCCAATATATATAATTAAATATATTATACCAAATATTAACACAAAATAGAAGCCCTAATTTTTAAAAAATTAAAATTGGGGTTTATCGCTTGCGCGAAATGCGTAATTCGGAATGCATAATTCGGAATTATTGTGCAAACCAAGCCTTCTCCGCTGGAGAAGGCTTTAGTCTGTATAATACGCTTACCCCGATAAACTATAATTTGAAAGGCTATTCAAACAAAAACGGACGAACTTTTTAGTTCGTCCGTTTTTGTTGCTTTATTCAGTTCTAAGTGCAATTACAGGGTCTTTTTTAGCGGCGCTGCGCGACGGGATAATGCCCGAGAACATTGTAAGAACAACGCTTATTGCAATGAATAAGAGTGCCGCGGGCAAGGGGAGAAATGCTTTAAGATTTGAAAGCCCTGTAAGGCTTTGCAAAATAATATTAATGGGTATGCATAACAAATAGGTTATTGTTACACCTAAAAGACCCGACAGGAAGCCGATTATAATTGTTTCGGCATTAAACATACTTGAAACGTTGCGTTTTGAAGCACCGATAGCACGTAAAATACCAATTTCCTTGGTGCGTTCCTGTACTGAAATTAAGGTTATAACACCAATCATAATTGATGAAACAATTAATGAAACCGCAACAAACGCCATTAAAACGTAGGTGATAGCATTAATAATTGTGGTGATTGAGGACATCATTATGCCTAGATAGTCGGTGTAGGAGATTTTTTGTAAATCTTTAACCGATTTGTTATAGTCGGCAATCATTTCTTCAATAATGTCCTTGTTTTCAAATGAGCTTGCGTAAATGTTAATGGTTGAGGGGGTGTCAAGTTCTACGTAACCAAGCTTTGTAAGGTTTGTTTTATAGGTTGAATCGGAAAATTCTAAAACCTCATCATAATATGTGCCGAACTGTTCGGGGGTGAACTTTTTAACGGCAGCATCTAGTGCGGCTGCTTTTTGTTCGGCGGGCATCATAGCCATATTTTGTGCAACGCCCATAGCATATTGCTTGCGGTACTGTTCTTCAAGGATGGAAGCATACATTTCAAAAATTTCTTCATCCTTCATATCCTTGATATAACTCTTAATTTCATCCTCACTCATACCGGTTTGCTGTGCAATACCGGGGATAAGCATTGTTTCAATTTTCTTTCGGTCTGTTGCCTTTAAGCTATCGTTTACAAACTTATCTACTGCCGATTTTTCGGGTATAGACATAATCTTAACGTAGGTGTCAGCTTTGCCGTTTTTATCAAGGTTTTTAAGGTATTCTTTAAATTCGGCGGTTTTTTCGTCAAGGCTTAAATTGTTGCTGTTTTCTTTAAAGGGAAGTCCTGTGAAAATATCAATAGAATCATCCTCTAACTGCAATTTAATAGCATTAGATTCTTTGGATTTTTCTACAACATAATCGGTGAGTTTTTTGGTATAGCAAATTGAGCCTGAAAGTAAGGTTGTTGAGGTGCCTTCTTTAGGACGGATAATACCTGTAACCTTAAGCGGAATACCGTTTGCATAAAGGTATTTAAGACCTGCTTCGGTGTTGCGAAGGTCGGTATAAAGACCTGTTTTCTCATCCTTTGTGTAGCAAGAAGAATTTAAAATTGTTTTAAATTCCATTTCGCAAATTTCTTTATAGCTCCACTTTTTACCTTCAACCTTTAAGGGCTCTTTATTAAGCACCGCTTCGGTCATAGCTTCAATTTCCGCCTGTGACTTAAGACCCAAAGCGTAAAGTGTCATATCATCAACCTCGTTGTTTTCATCCACAACAAGTATGATTTCGTTGTAATCGTTGGGCCAACTACCGTAAATAAGGTCGTATTGCTTATTGATAAGGGGATTGATAAGCTCACCGTCGGTGCCTGTTAGCATTTCCTGCCAAAGTTTTGCACCGCTACCCATCATTCCGCCGCCCATCATCGAGCCACCCATCATAGATGCGCCACCGCCCATCATCGAAGCGGCGCCCGAAAGGTCCATGCCGAAGTAATCACGCAAAATGCCTGTCATAAGCTCGCTTGAATCGGAATGGATAATCTGCCCGTCAACGTTTTGGGTGTAGATAAGCATATTAAAGTCGTAGGTGTACTGAACACCGTTTATAGCATCGCGAATTTCTTCGTTGCCCTTTTTATCCGCTAATAGCTCTTCAAGATGCGCCTTAAAGGCGTTAAGGTCGTTTTCGTTGGCTTCAAGCGAATTAAGTGCATTCATCATTTCGTAAATTGCGGATTTTTCATAAACCGCATCCTTATCGTGCTCATCGTGAGCTTCGGCTGCACCCACAAAGGCTTCCAAAAGCTCGGAAATTTCAAGGTTTTGGGATTCAAGGGTTAACGGGTAAGAAGAAAGGGTTTCCTCCTGTACTGAATCAATAAATGCGGTTGTGCCTTGCGAAACAGCAAAAATAAGCGCAATTCCTATAATACCAATACTTCCTGCAAAGCCGGTAAGTGCTGTTCTGCCCTTTTTGGTAAAGAGGTTATTAAGCGAAAGACCAAAGGAAGTAAATAACGACATTGAAGGCATTTTTTGTGTTTTAGCTTTTTCGGCTTTTTCTTTTTCGCGGTCGCTTTCTTCGTGAATTTCCTCAGCCGAAAGGGGCTTAGTGTCCGAAATAATTAAGCCGTCAAGCATACGGATGATTCGTGTGGAATATTCAGCCGCAAGCTCGGGGTTGTGGGTAACCATTATAACCAAGCGGTCTTCTGAAATTTCTTTCAAAATTTTCATTACCTGAACACTGGTTTCGGTGTCAAGCGCACCTGTCGGCTCGTCAGCCAAAATAATATCGGGGTTATTAACAATAGCACGGGCAATGGCAACACGCTGCATTTGACCGCCCGACATTTCGCTCGGCTTTTTCTTTAACTGGTCGCCAAGACCAACCTTTTCCAAAGCTTCTTTAGCGCGTCGGCGGCGTTCGCTTTTTGAAACACCCGAAAGGGTAAGCGCTAATTCAACGTTAGATAAAACCGTTTGGTGGGGGATAAGATTATAGCTTTGGAAAACAAAGCCTACCGAATGGTTGCGGTAATTGTCCCAATCCCTGTCCTTGTAATTTTTTGTGGATTTACCGTTGATAAATAGGTCACCGCTTGTGTATTTATCAAGACCGCCTATGATGTTCAAGAGTGTGGTTTTACCGCAACCTGATTGACCTAAAATAGATACAAATTCGTTGCTGCGAAACTGTAAATCAACACCTTTAAGGGCTTCAACCTTGCTGTCACCGGTGATGTAGTCTTTTTTTATGCCTTTTAAAGTGAGCATTTGTTCATTTCCTTTCATTAAACATAACTATACAATTAATATTATATACAGTTTTTTCCTGTTTTCAATAGTGCGGTTATAATGTTTAGAAAAATTTAACATTTTATAGAATTTTATAGTGTTACTTTATTGACAAGAATATACATTTATATTATAATATTCAAGATATAATGAGTGAATATTTGCTAATTTTAAGGAAGTGTCAAAATGACCGAAATTAAAAATTTAAGAAACGTTGCTATTATCGCTCACGTTGACCACGGTAAAACAACCCTTGTTGACCAGCTTTTAAAGCAAAGCGGTACCTTCCGTGTAAATGAATCGGTTGACGAGCGTGTTATGGACTCAAACGATTTGGAACGTGAACGTGGTATAACAATTTTATCTAAAAACACAAGCGTTATGTACGGTGACGTTAAGATAAATATTGTTGACACCCCCGGTCACGCCGATTTTGGTGGCGAGGTTGAACGTATTTTACAAATGGTTGACGGTGTATTATTACTTGTTGACGCATTTGAAGGTTGTATGCCCCAAACCCGATTTGTGCTTAAAAAAGCGTTAGCCCTTGGTAAAAAGGCGGTTGTGGTGGTTAACAAAATTGATAGACCTATGGCACGACCGCACGAAGTGGTTGACGAGGTGCTTGATTTGTTTATAGAGCTTGGCGCTGACGAAGATCAAATTGAATTTCCTGTAATTTTTGCATCAGGCCGTGACGGCTATGCTTCTTATTCACCTGATATTAAGGGTGAGGATATGAAGCCCTTGTTTGATGCTATTGTTAACGAAATTGATGCACCTAAAGGCGATACCGAGGGTCCGCTTCAAATTTTATTTACTAATATTGAATATGACGATTATCTTGGACGCATAGGTGTGGGCCGTGTTATTCGTGGTACTGTTAAAAGCGGTCAGCAGGTGGCTATTTGCCATAAGGACGGCACCCACCACAACCAAAAGATTGCTAAATTATTTATGTATCGCGGTCTTAAACGCTATGAAGAAGAAGTTGCGAGCGTTGGTGATATAATTCAGGTTGCAGGTCTTCAAAACCTCGAAATAGGTGAAACCGCTTGCGCGGTTGATAATATTGAAGCTTTACCTTTCGTTAAGATTGACGAGCCGACCTTGGCTATGAACTTTATGGTTAACAATTCACCATTTGCCGGTAAGGAAGGTAAGTTTGTTACCTCACGTAATTTGCGTGACCGCTTGTTTAAAGAGGTTATGACAAACGTAAGTCTTCGTGTTGAGGAAACCGATTCTGCTGACACCTTCAAGGTTTCGGGCCGTGGTGAACTGCATCTTTCAATTTTGATTGAAACAATGCGCCGTCAGGGTTATGAATTCCAAGTTTCACCGCCTGAGGTTATTTATAAGCGTGATGAAAACGGAACTTTGTTAGAACCGATTGAACTTTTAATGATTGAAGTACCTGAAGAATATGTCGGCTCGGTTATGGAACGTCTTGGAACACGCAAAGCCGAAATTAAAAATATGGGTACACGTGAAGGCGGTACATCTCACCTTGAATTTACAATTCCCGCACGTGGATTGCTCGGCTATCGCTCACAGTTTATGACCGATACTAACGGTAACGGTATTATGAATCATGTGTTTGACAGCTATCAAGAATATAAGGGTGATATTGACCAGCGTCTTACAGGCTCGATTATCGCACACGAAACAGGCGAGGCAACAGGCTACGGCCTTTTCAACACCCAAAGCCGCGGCAGATTATTTATCGGCCCCGGCACACCTGTTTACGAGGGTATGATTGTTGGCGAAAATCCCAAGAATGATGATATTGTTTGCAATGTTTGTAAGAAAAAGCAAATGACAAATACCCGTGCATCAGGCAGTGACGATGCGTTACGCCTTGTGCCTCATACACGTTTAAGCCTTGAGCAGTCACTTGAATTTATTAAGGATGATGAGCTTGTTGAAATTACCCCTGAAAGCATCCGACTTCGTAAGCGTATTCTCGGCAAAGAAGAAAGAAGCAAATTCGAAGCCAAGAGGAAGCAACAGTAAAATGAATTACATTATTCTTGATTTAGAATGGGACAGTGTCTTTTATAAGCCGCAAAAACGTTTTATAAATCAAATACTTCAAATTGGTGCGGTAAAGCTGGGCGAAAGCTTTGACGTTGTTGACACCTTTGAGGTTACTGTGTGTTCTGAAATTTCAAATAAGGTTACAGGTCGCTTTACACGGCTTACAGGCATTACAAACGAAGAAATGCGTGCAGGCGTCCCCTTTAAAGAAGCAGTTGTCAAATATAACGACTGGGTAGGGGATAACACCGTTACAATGACCTGGAGCAATTCCGACCTTTACACCATTTTGGAAAATGAGGAAACACTTTTAGACGGTATCCGTTTTAAGATAGAAAAATATCTTGATTTACAGGTATTTATTCAAAATGAAATGCGACTTAAAGGTTATGAAGATAAAAACCAAATTTCACTTGAAGCGGCGGCTGAAAAGTTAGAGATTTCGACCGACGGAATTGACTTTCACACCGCAAAGGATGACAGTTTGGTTTGTGCTTTTCTTCTTAAAAAGTGCTATAATAAAGACCGTTTTGAAAAGCTTATTAAGGATGCAAGTAATCCCGAATTTTTAAAACGCCTTAAATTTAAGACTTATGCAATTTCAAAAATCAATGATAAAAACATTGATAAAAAACACCTTATTTTTAATTGCCCTGAATGTAACAAAAAAGCAAAGCAGGTAACAAAGTGGAAATATCAAAACCGTTGGTTTTGGGCAAACTTTATTTGTGGTTGCGGTAAAAGGTTTTGCGGAAGGGTATCATTCAAAAAGACCTTTGACGACGTTATAGTGCGGCGCACTATCGGTGAATTTAAGGTTAAAAAACCAAAAACAAATACTGCAGAAACTGCGGTAATAGGAACAGGAGAATAAAATTATGTCAGAAACTAAACGTTCAACATGGGGCTCAAGCGCAACCTTTATTTTGGCTGCAATTGGCTCGGCAGTTGGTCTTGGTAACGCTTGGCGTTTCCCAAACCTTGCAGCAAAACACGGCGGCGGCGCTTTCTTGCTTGTGTATATTGTCGCTTTACTTGTAATTGGTATTCCGCTTTTAATGATGGAAATTTCAATCGGTCGTAAAATGCGTTCGGGTGCACCCGGTGCAATGCGTGGTATGAAAAAATGGTTTGAACCTATTGGTTGGACCGCAACCTCAAACGCATTTGTAATTGTTACATATTACGCAGTTGTTTTTGCTTGGGTTATTATGATGGCTGTTTTTAGTTTTAAGTTCATCGGTATGACAGGTAATAACGAAGCTGCAAGCGGTTTGTGGGCAGGCCTTATTAAAACCACCGGAACAATTAAAGGCTTTGGCACTTTTTCAGTTCCTGTTATTATTTGTCTTTTAGCGGCTTGGGGTTCTATTTACTACTGTATCCGTAACGGCACAAAAAGTATTGATAAAGTTATTAAGTATTTAATTTTCTTACCCGTTATTTGCTTTGTTATTATGACAATTAAGGGCGTTACAATGCCCGGCGCATTAGAAGGGCTTGCAGCCTTCTTTATTCCTGATTTTTCAGCACTTAAGGACCCAATGATTTGGGTTGACGCAGTTGGACAGGTATTTTACAGTATGTCGGTTATGATGGCAATTATGATTGCTTACGGCTCCTTCCTTGATGATAGCAGTAACATCGCACGCGACGGTCTTATTATTGCATTCAGTGACTTAGCAGTTTCGCTTTTGGCAGGTGTCGTAATGTTTACCACAATGTATGGCACAAATATGCAGGACGTTTTGGCGCAAAAAGCAGGTCCCGGTCTTGCATTTATTGTTTATCCTACCGCAATTGTTAACCTTTCAAAGAGCGGCATTTTCAATGCATTTTTCGCATTTGTTTTCTATTTCTGCCTTTGCACCTTGGCTATTGACTCGGCATTCTCGCTTGTTGAAGGTATTTCAACCGCATTTTCTGACAAATTCGGTCTTAACAAAAAGAAGACCACTATCGCAGTTTGTGTAATTGCAGGTGTTATTTCGTTAATTTACACCTCGGGTGCAGGTCTTGCTGTGCTTGATATTGTTGATAATTGGTGTAACAGCTTTACACTTATTTTGGTTGGTATTATTGAAACAATTGCAATTGGTTGGTTCTTTAAAACTGACAAGGTTGTTAAGGAAATTAACCGTAATGCCACAGGCTTTAAAATGCCGAAAGTTTGGTTCTATGCAGCAGTTAAATTTGTTGCTCCCGTTGCTTTAACCATTATCTTTGTTTGGAACATTGTTAATTTGTTTGTTAATAACGGCGGTCTTTACGGTGCGGCTGATGGCTATAATATGCTTTCAAACGTATTGGCAGGTTGGGTGATTTTCGGCCTTTGCTTAATCAGTGGCTTTGTTATTAATCTAATTAAAACTAAAAAACAAGTTAAAGAAGAAAAAACTTGGGATGAAGTTGAATAACTTTTAGATATATTGCATAAAAATGCAAAAATACCCATAAATTTAATAAAAATGCTTGCATAATTATTCGGAATATGTTAAGATTTGTGCATAGTTTTTGAAAAATGATGCATAAATTGCATACGGAGGTTTTTAAAATGGCAAAAAAAGAAATTAAAAAGGTAGTTCTCGCTTATTCGGGCGGTTTAGACACATCAATTATTATTCCTTGGCTTAAGGAAAATTACAACAACCCTGAAATTATTGCAGTTTCGGGTAATGTTGGTCAGGCTGATGAGCTTGAAGGACTCGAGGAAAAGGCGCTTAAAACAGGTGCTTCAAAGCTTTATGTTGAAGACCTTACCAAGGAATTTTTGGACGATTATGTTTTCCCCTGTGTACAGGCAGGCGCACTTTATGAAGACTATATGTTAGGTACTGCTTTCGCACGTCCTATCATTGCTAAAAGAATTGTTGAAATTGCAATTGCTGAAGGTGCTGACGCAATTTGCCACGGCTGTACAGGTAAGGGTAACGACCAAGTTCGTTTTGAACTTGCAATTAAAGCATTTGCTCCCGATATGACAATTATCGCACCTTGGCGTGAATGGGATATTAAATCGCGTGAAGAGGAAATAGATTATGCCGAAGCGCATAATGTGCCGCTCAAGATTAATCGTGAAACCAACTATTCAAAGGATAAGAACATTTGGCACTTATCACACGAAGGTCTTGATTTGGAAGACCCCGCAAACGAGCCTTTATATAATCAACCCGGCTTCTTGGAAATGGGAGTTTCTCCAGAAATGGCACCAGACAAGCCCACCTACGTAACCATTCACTTCGAACAGGGTGTTCCCACCAAGGTTGACGGTGTGGAAATGGATTCAGTTGGCATTGTTACAACTCTTAATAAATTAGGTGGCGAAAACGGTATTGGTCTTTTGGATATCGTTGAAAACCGTCTTGTTGGTATGAAGTGCCGTGGCGTTTATGAAACCCCCGGCGGTGCAATTCTTTATAAGGCACATAACGTGCTTGAAACCCTTTGCCTTGATAGAGATACTGCACACTATAAGGCACTTGTAGCGCAAAAGCTTGCTGAAAATGTTTACAATGCACTTTGGTTTTCACCCTTAACTCAAGCTATTTTGGCATTTGTTAAGGAAACACAAAAAACCGTTACAGGCGACGTTACCTTAAAGCTTTATAAGGGTAATATGATTAACGCAGGTGTTACATCACCTTACTCACTTTATGACCCCGAAATTGCTACCTTTGACGAGGACGATGTCTACGACCAAAGCGAAGCAACCGGTTTTATCAACCTTTACGGTCTTTCAACCAAGGTTAATGCCAAGATGAGAGCTAAAAACGGCCTCAAATAATTCTTGTTTTTATCACCACAGTGCTGAATATTTGGCGCTGTGGGTGATTCTATTTTTAAACAGTACGCTAAACCTGAAAGGAATGTTACTTTTAATGGAAAAAATGTGGGCAGGCAGGTTTGAAAAAGCACTTGATAAGCAGGCAGACGACTTTAATTCTTCAATTCATTTTGATTGCCGTATGTATAAGCAGGATATTACGGGATCAATGGTACACGCTATGATGCTGTCCCGTCAGGGCATTATATCAAGCGACGAATATCACGAAATTTTAAATGGGCTTAGCAGTATCCTGACCGATATAGAAAACGGCAATTTGCAAATTGATATGAATGCCGAAGATATACATATGTTTGTTGAAGCCGAGCTTACTAAAAGAAT
>JAGAPJ010000070.1 GCA_017623315.1 Clostridia bacterium
ATAACAAAGCGCTTACCGTTAAGTATGCTTTTGTCGGTGGTAAGGAATATTCAGCGAAGCTTGATACTGTTGCTAATTTCGACGGTCAAATAATAATTGAAGGTATTAACGCTGACAGATTTAACACAACCCTTAAGGTTAACCTTGAATTTACTATTGGCGAATATGTAACCACAACCCTTAATGAAGTGGCTACTTATAGCGTAGCTGTTAACACCACAGTTGATAGTGAAAATGTAAAAGCAAATGCTTACAATGGTCTTATTAACGCAATTAGCAATGCAACCGAAGCCGTTGTAGAAGGCGCAGGCACAGGCAGTGCTGACTTTACTGCAGGTGCTTCAAGCGTAGATATTAAAGCAGGCACAGCAACCTTTAAGTTTGTTGCAACCGACAAATTTGTTGATGAAGTTACCAAAAAAGGTACAGCTAACAGAACAGTTAAGTTGGTTGTAACTGTTGACGGTGAAAACCACGAAGTAACAATTAACCAACTTAAGACTAGTATAAAAGTTACAATTAAGGGTCTTTCATTCGAACAAATGTATGGCTCGGTAAGCGCTAAGTTGGTAATTACCTATACTGGTAGCGAAGTTATTGATTCTCAGGCTGTAACCTTTAACTTTGAAGATAACATTAACAATTCAGACAACACTGTTGCAGAAGCACTTGAAGCGCTTTTAAAGAATTAAAGGAGGAACCGAATAATGAATTTTGAATTACCCGAAATCAAAAAGGTTTCTTTTGAAACTGAAAACGTTGCTTTATTTGAAATTGATGAAGACAGCTTAGTTATAAGCGGTTCAGATTATTAAAAAACACCCCACGGATGAAAAATTCATCCGTGGGTTTTTCTATAATAAAATCACCCATTAGGTAAAATAAGATAAATAAAACCTCCTTAATCGAGCCGATGGCTTGTCATAAGGAGGTTTTATTTATTATCAGCCTTGTCGATAGCTATAATTTAATCGATAATTTCAATAACGGTATTGTCGGTTATCTCATCATTGGATAATACGATATATTTAGTGTTGGCTAATTCGTGACAAGAGGGTGTTAAATTTTCGCCGCCCACCCTAAATACTCTTTCGGAAGAATTGGTGTTTTTATAAACAACTTTAACCTTCTTGCCCTTAATTTTAAGTTCAATTTCAGCTTCGCTGGATGGGAAGTAGTTGGGGAACTCAATTTTAATGCCGTTAAGATTTGGTTTAATACCAAAGCCGTAGCCAACCAATTCTTTAATCAGGGTGGTGCCACTACCGGTATACCAATCTCCCATAGATTCACCGTCTATAGTGTAATCGGGGTTATAGCAGTAAGAGTTTGGCATTACAAATGGTGTTTTTGAGCAGTTTTCATGGGTGATTATAATGGATTTTTCCAGCTGTTTCCACGCCATTTCACTTTCGCCTATTTCAAATAACGCCATTCCACCAAAAATGGATGAGTGTATATATGCGGCAAAGTTTTCGGCAATACCTGGGGTAATGGTAGAAATTCTGCCGAAGTAGTCATAACTGTCTTTTAAAAATGGCTTATTAAAGGTTAAAAGACCGTATTTAGAATCCAACGTCTTAAAGGCGTCAAGAACAACTTTTTTGGTAGAGGTGTCTTTTTCAGTTAAACCGCAAATAGCCCAGAGGGAATGAGCAGTTGAGCTGATTCGTGATACACCGTCAGGGTCATTAAAGGAGCCCATATAATATGAACGGTCATCACCCCAACCGTGTAGAATTCTCTTTTCTCCGTTTATGTTTACATCAATTGCATTTTTTAATAGGCCTTTTTCTAATCTATCCTTAATATCGGAATATTTCTTAATTAAGCTGTCATAACCGCCAACCTTAGTGAGTATCTCGATAAGTTCTCGACAGCTTCTGTACATCTGAGCAGAAGCCATAACAGTAACACCGTTGCCCCAACGTTTACCTGGCTTTTGGGTTGCACCAAGTTTATCAATAGCATCGTTCCAGTCGCCGTGGAGAATGTGCAGACAATCGGTTTCATCATCTAACTCACTGCAAAGGTAATCCATAATTCTAATTAAATGCTCAAGCACGGTATCTGAATAATCGGTTCGTGCCTTGTAGCCGGAGTTATCCTCTTTACAAATAAAATACGAGCATTTTTCGTTTAAAATTGAAAAATCGTTAGTGTAAGCAAGGTATGAATAGAATGCCGAGATAACGAAAGGTCCTTGATCAATGTATTCATCAAGGTCGACTTTTGGCATAGCATTTGGGTCCTCAGAATATGAGAATCTTCTGGGAGGACGTCCGGTATCCAAAACGAAATTAAGTGTATTTGCAAGCTTTGCGCGACTTTTTTCAGGTTGCCATAAAAGGCAGCCCTCAAGCTGCTGCATAACGTCACGCATACCGATAAGCGAGCCGTCGAAATTTTTGCCCATAGCACAAAAAGAAACCTGCTTTTGAACATTTTTTATAAAGCGGTTAAGTACATTGGGATGAATATCGCCCTTGTAATCCTTGAAGGTAATATTAAATGTTGAAAGGTCTTGCATATACTCTTTTTCGCACTTTTCCATCTGCTTTTCAAGGGCTTTAATATCATTTTCTTCGGTCAAGAAATTAAGTGCCGACTGTTCATCGTGACTGTAGGAAAGTACGAGGTCAACTCTTTTTTTGTCATTTGGTTTTAAGGTATAGCAGAAAAGGTTCGCGGCAACAGGAGTATCGGTCATATTTACACTTACTTTTTCTTCTGCGAATTGACCGTTTAATAAGGATTCAGAATTCATAGCCGCTCTTACATTGCCAAAAGCACCGGTTTTGCCTACTGTGTGTGAAGCTTTATCAGGATTTGCATCAAAATAGGGTTTAATAACCATATAGTTATTCCAGTTGCGGAACAGGGTCGCACCGTTATGCGCCTGGGAATACTTGTTCATTTTGTCCCAAAAGTTTTCATGTTCCTTATTGGCCAAAATAGTCTCAAAACAGGAGAGAAGATATATTTCCTGAGCTTTTTCGGATTTATTGATTGCGGTCGATGTGAAAATAACCTTCTTATCTTCGGTTACAAAAATGCGCAAAGCAAAGGTAACATCTGCAGTATCTGCAAGATACCAAGCACACTTGTTTTCATAAACTGTGTAGCGTTTTATGTCTGTTTCAGCAAGCTGTTTTGTAGTTTCAAAAAGAGAAACAGGGATGTATTTTTCACCGCATTTGATACCGCCGAAAAAGTGTATAGAAGGCTCTTCGCAATAGTGGATGGGTTTAAATAAATTGAAGGTTGATTCCCAAGCTTCGATTATACCGTTATTATAAAGCCAAATGGTAAAGCCGTCATATCCGTAAGGATAACGGGTCGTGCCTTTTTCTCTTTTGCAGGAAAGAATACGGTCGTTACTTAGGTAGAACGTATTTTGGGGAAGTTTTACGCTTTTATCGTTATTTTTCAATGTGGTTTCGATTTCATTAATTAAAGAAATAATCATATTTTTCATATGTTGTCTCCTTTTTAAAAATCTATTTATTATATTTTATCATAAATTCAAGCTTTTAACTATACAATAATATTTATTACAAATACCATAAATTATTGCATTTGTATTTTAATTGCGTTATTGCTACAAACTTTAAAAAATGTTATAATATGCATATAGTATATGCTTGGATGTGATGATATGTTTAATATTTCTGATGTATGTAAAAAAGCTGCTGCTGAGGGTACAGTTTTATTGAAAAACGAGGGAAATTTGCTTCCCTTAAATAAAGGTGTGCGGCTTGCAGTTTTCGGCAGAATGCAAACTGATTATTACCGCTGCGGCACCGGCTCGGGCGGTGGTGTCAGGTTAAAAGAAATACCTTGTATTTTAAATTCCTTAAAAGCAAATTCAGACTTGGTTTTGGATGAAGATTTAATAAATATCTATACCGAATGGGTGAAGGAAAATCCTTTTGATGACGGTGGCGGAGTGTGGGCAGGGGAGCCTTGGCACCAAAAAGAAATGCCCATTACTGATGAAATGGCACAAAATGCTGCTTTAAATAATGATGCTGCACTTGTAATTATTGGCAGAACTGCTGGTGAAGACCACGATAACGCCAATGTTGAGGGTAGCTATAGACTCACCTCAACCGAAGAAGATATTCTTTCAAAGGTTTGCAAATACTTTGAAAAAGTAATAGTTGCTCTGAATACAGGTAACGTTATAGACCTTTCTTTTATAGATAAATACAATCCTCAATCTGTTTTGTATATATGGCAGGGCGGTATGGAGGGCGCAAATGCTTTTGCTGAACTTTTAAGCGGTAAAATGTTTCCTTCGGGCAAACTTTCGGATACACAGGTTTATAGTTTAAATGAGCATCCTACTAACACCTCCTTTGGTAATACCAGTAAAATAATTTATGACGACGATATTTATGTGGGATATCGCTATTTTGAAACCTTTGAAAAAGAAAATGTTAGATATCCCTTTGGCTTCGGACTGTCATATACTGAATTTGATACTTCATATAGTGTCACTAATGATAGTGATTTTATAACTATAAATGCAAATGTGAAAAACACAGGGGATTTTTGTGGTAAAGAGGTAATTCAGGTATATTTTGAAGCGCCCGAAAGCGATATGGGAAGCCCATCAAGACAGTTGGTGGAATTTGCAAAAACAAAAGAGCTTGCCCCCGATGAAGGCGAAGAATTAACTATGCGCTTTCCCATAAGCCGCATGGCTGCATTTGATGATACTGGTATAACGGGGAATAAATCCTGTTGCGTTTTATTAAAGGGCGATTACCGAATTTATGCAGGTGCCGATGTAAGAAATGCTAAGTGTATTTTTACATACAATGTACCAAGCATTAAGATTACTGAACAATTAAGTTCTGCTATGGCACCTTATATAGATTTAGACGTAATAAAAGCCGAAAAGAAAAACGGTGATTATGTAATCGGACATCGCAGCATAAAAGGACAACCAGCGAATATTGAAAGTTTCAAAACCGATTTCGAGGAGCTTGCGTTTAGCGGCGATAAGAATATAAAGCTTTCAGATGTATTTGAAGAAAAGCACAGTTTGGATGAGTTTATTGCACAATTGAATGATATAGAGCTTGCCGCTTTGGTTTGCGGTGAGGGTATATGCAGTCCTAAAGTTACCGCAGGGGCGGCAGGTGCTTTGGGCGGACAAACTGAAAGTCTTTCGAATTACGGAATACCTGTTTGCTGTGTGGCGGATGGTCCATCAGGTATAAAAATTAGCAAGGAATACGAAACCACTTTAACCCCCAATGGAACAATGCTTGCATGTACTTGGAATACCGAAATAGTAGAAGAACTTTTTGAGAAAATCGGTGGGGAACTTAAAAAATATGAGGTAGATTCACTTTTAGGCCCCGGACTTAATATACACAGAAGTCCTTTGTGCGGAAGAAATTTTGAATACTTTTCAGAAGACCCCTATTTAAGCGGAAAAATGGGCGCATATATTACAAGAGGTATCGCCGAACACGGCACCTATTCCACTATCAAGCATCTTTGCTGTAATAATCAAGAAAAAAGAAGATCGGATTACGATGTTGCAGTTACTGAAAGAGCACTCAGGGAAATATATTTAAAGCCCTTTGAAATTGCGGTTAAAGAGGGCAAAAATGTCTTGATAATGACCTCTTACAACTCGGTTAATGGTTTTTGGTCAGCATCAAATTATGATTTGACTAAAAAAATCCTAAGAGACGAATGGGGCTTTGAAAATATTGTTATGACTGACTGGTGGGCAAAATGTAATGTAAAGCAGGGCGATTGGGGAAGTACAAACCGTCTTGATGTAATGGTACGCTCACAAAACGATTTATATATGGTAAGCCCTGATGCGTTGGTTAAATCATCCAGCATACTCAACGGACTTGAAAATGGAATCATCACAAGGGGACAACTCCAATATGCTTGCAAACGAATTTTAGCATGGATTTTAAAAACCAATACTTTTAAGGAATACCTTAAACGCGGCTCTAAACCCAAATATCCAATTACTGTAAAAACAGACAATATGACTGCGGTTGACAGTATTTGCAATATTGAATCAGATAAAGAATATGTTATCAATATCAAATCGAATAAAGATGCTGCGTTTGTATTTAAAATTTCAAATGATTTGGATTCTTTAGCACAGATACCCGTATCGGTTAAAGTTGATAATTCTGAGTTTTTAATTACGGTAAACGGTACTGAAGGCGCCGAAATTGAGGTTACTCGACTTCTTAGAATCGATTGGTGGAAGGAGCATAAGATAACGCTTAGCTATTCAAATGCTGTTTCAATAAATGAAATTATTATTAAGCAATAATATAGAGAAGAGGAAGAAAAATGGCTAAATATTTTAAATGCTTTACTGATAAAAATCCCGTTTCCTATAAACTTGGTGAAGAGATTGTTTTTACTGTTTTTGCAAGGGAAGATGGTGAAAATATCAAGTGTGAAAAGGTTGGATGGGAACTGTCGGGTGATGATGGCGACAGAATAAAAGGTTTTGCTGATATTACTGAGGATAAGCCATTAATCGTAAAATACACCTTAAAAAGAGCGGGTTTTGTTCACCTCAATTGTGTTGCCTTAGACGGAAACGATAATAAAATTGAAGATTTTGAGCCGTTAGATGCTTCTGCGGGTGTTGATGTTACCCAAATTACTTATTCTGATACTGTGCCTGAGGATTTTGACGAATATTGGGACGAAATCGAAAAAACTGTTGCCAATTTTGAAACAGAGGTTGTATACTTAAAAGAAAGCAACAAACGTGAGGGTTATAAAACCTATGAAGTATGGATTAAAACTCCGTCCGGCAGACCTGCTTCGGGACACGTTACCATACCGCTTAAGGAAGGAAAGTTCCCAATTCGTATTTCATTTTTAGGATACGGTCTTCACGCGGCAGGTTATGAGTATGACGAAAATATGATTTGTGGTTGCTTTAATGCACACGGCTTTGAAAATGAGCCTTGGGATCAAATTGAGCCCAAATATGGCAAAGAGCTTAATATGTATGGCTTTAATAATGAAGAAAATGCTTCAAATATGACCACGTATTTTAGAAATATGATGATAAGAAATCTCATCGCTTTAAAATATTTAAAAACCTTGCCAGAATGGAACAATAATGACATACTAGCTGTAGGTGGCAGTCAGGGCGCGTTACAGGCTATAACGGTTGCAGTTCATGATAAGGATGTGACTGAAGCGATAACTTATAAACCGTGGTTATGCGACCTTAATGCCGAAAACAACGGTTATCTTAGCGGTTGGAGACCCGATTTTGCCGAGGGATTGCGCTATTTCGATACCGTAGCACAAGGTACGCGGCTTAAGTGTCCGATAAGCATTGAATGTTATTTGGGCGATTATTGCTGTCCTCCTAAAACTGTTATGGCGTTATATAATTCCGTAAAGAGTGATAAAAAAATTAAGTTTGTTCAAAGTGCGAGACACAGTTATTTTCCGCCTGAGGATGAAAGTGTCGAACCGATTTTTTAAACTTATTTTATTAAAGGAGAAAAAATGTCAATTATTCAAATTACAGGTAACCGATTTCAATTAAACACCCAAAACACAAGCTACATAATGCATAACGAAAACGGCGTGTTATGTCATACATATTACGGTAAGCGTTTACCTGACTGTGACCACAGCTATATGGCAAAACGCAGTGGATATAACGGTGATTTTCAGTCTAACATAAGCGAAAATTTACCGACATTAGATAATGCATTACTTGAATATCCCGTTTTTGGTGATGGCGGTATAACTAATCCTGCATTGGAAGTGTTAAATGCTGACGGCACAAACTTTGCCGAATTAAAGGTTGTGAATTATATTGTGCATAACGGCAAGCCTAAAATTGACGGTTTGCCTGCTTCTTATGCTGAGGATAGAGATAATGTTCAAACTCTTGAAATTGAAACGGTAGACAGCTTCTGCGGGTTAGAGGTACACCTGTTTTATGCTGTGTTTTATGATTATGACGTTATTACTCGTTGGGTTAAGATTACTAATAACGGTGAAAACAATATTACGCTTTTAAAAGCATTAAGCGGTAATATTGCATTTGATAATAAGAATTACGACGTTATTTCTAACTTTGGCACATGGGCCAGAGAACGACAAATTGAACGCGCACCCCTTTTACATACAGGTGCTGTAGTAGAAGCTAACTGTGGCTCAAGCTCTCACGGTGCTAACCCGTTTTTAATTATGGCTGAACGCAATACAACCGAGTACCAAGGTGAAGCTATTGGTATTGCTCTTGCTTATTCGGGAAATCATAAAATGTCAGCTTATTTAAGTCGTTATAACGTGGTTAATTTGTCGGGTGGTATTTCTAATGACAACTTCCGTTGGAATTTAGAAAAAGGCGAGAGTTTCTCAACACCAGAACTTGTAATTTCGTTTAGCGATAGCGGCTTAAACGGCCTTTCACAAAATTTCCACAGTATTATTAAAAACCGTGTTTGCCGCGGCGTTTACAGGGATAAAAAGCGTCCTGTTTTACTTAATCTTTGGGAAGCGTGCTATTTTAACTTTAACGATGAAACAATTAAAAAAGCGGCCGATTCTGCCGCTGATTTGGGTGTTGAATTATTGGTAATTGACGACGGTTGGTTTGGTAAACGTAATAATGATCGTTCTTCACTTGGCGACTGGAACGTTAATACTGATAAAATAAAATGCGGTTTAGATGAGCTTTGCAAATATGTAAATAACAAGGGC
>JAGAPJ010000071.1 GCA_017623315.1 Clostridia bacterium
GTCTTACAAGTATTACGATAGGCAACGGTGTAACAAGCATAGGCGATGCTACATTTTCCGGTTGCATCGGTCTTACAAGTGTAACAATACCCGACAGTGTAACAAGTATAGGCGATGATGCATTTACTTGTTGCACCGGTCTAACAAGTATAACCATACCTGACAGTGTAACAAGTATGGGCTCTGCATTTACAGGTTGTACCGGTCTTACAAGTATTACGATAGGCAACGGTGTAACAAGCATAGGCTATTCTGCATTTTCCGATTGCACCGGTCTTACAAGTGTAACAATACCCGACAGTGTAACAAGTATAGGTGATTATGCATTTTCCGATTGTACTGCTTTGACAGATGTATATTATGCCGGAACAGAAGCAGATCGCGCAAAGATCAGCATTGGTTCTTATAATACATCCTTAACCAATGCCACCTGGCATTATAACAGTTGCATCGGTTCAGCAACACACACTTATGACAACGCTTGCGATGCTGATTGCAATGTTTGCGGTACAACAAGGGTTCCATCAGACCACGTTTATGATAACGATTGTGATACGACATGTAATGTGTGTGGCCTTACCCGAACAGCACCACATGTTTATGATAACGCTTGTGATACTACTTGCAATGCTTGCAGTACAATAAGGGTTCCGTCAGATCACGTTTATAATAACGATTGTGATACGACGTGTAATGTGTGTGGCCTTACCCGAACAGCACCGCATGTTTATGACAATGCTTGCGACGCCACGTGTAATGCTTGCGGCGTAACAAGGATTCCATCAGACCACGTTTATGATAACACCTGCGATACTACTTGTAACGTATGCGGTGCAACTCGGTCTATACTTCACACCTACAATAACGCCTGTGACACCGATTGTAATGTTTGTGGTGAAGTTCGTGCAATCAATCATACCTATGATGGCGATTGTGATAAAGAGTGTAACATTTGTCACGAACAAAGGACCACTTCAACAGCCCATAACTACGACAATGCCTGTGATACTACTTGTAACGTATGCGGTGCAACTCGGTCAATAACCCACACTTATGATAACTCTTGCGATGCGTCGTGCAACGTTTGCGGTGTAACAAGGATTCCGTCAGACCACGTTTATGACAACGATTGTGATGCTATGTGTAATGCTTGTGGCTATACACGAGTGGTTGGAGGACATATATATACTAATTCTTGCGATACAAGTTGTAACGAATGCGGAAGTTTAAGAAAAATTGATCACACTTATGATAACGATGCAGATATGCTTTGTAATATTTGTGGATTTGATAGGTTTAGTTCAACTAAAATTACTTCCTCTAAACATACCATAAGTGGTAACAACATCAGTAAGATAACGGCAGGGACAACAGTTTCTTCTTTGTTGATGGGACTTAATGAAGGTTCCTACTGTAAGGTTTATAAAGGCAATACCGTAGTTAGTGGTAATACTGCAGTAGGTACAGGCATGGTTGTAAAGCTTATGAACGGCAATACAGTTAAAGCGTCCTACACGGTTATCGTTACGGGCGACACTAACGGTGACGGTAATATAACCATTACCGATATGATTGCCATTAAGGCACACGTTTTAGAAAAGACCATACTTACAGGTGTTTACGCCACTGCTGCTGACACCAGTGGTGATGGTAAAATTTCATTAACCGACTTTATTCAGGTTAAATCAAAAATCCTTGGCAAGAGTGAAGTAGTTGCCAGATAAGGAGAATGAAAATGAAAAAGATAATTTCAGTTTTAACAATTTTAGTTTTGTGCTTAGGTTTAATGCTGCCTATGACCGTTTCAGCGGCAACTGCAAGCGCAACTTTAAGCGGTCCTGCAACAGTTCGCGCAGGCGACACTATAACTTTAAGCTTTAATTTTACCGGTAGCGGCATTTATGGTGTTGAAGGTATGTTGTCTTATGACAGTAGCCAAGTTACCCTTTCGGGCACAAGCCAAAAAATTGCTTCACCTTGGAAGGTTGAATTTAACGGTAACAAATTTGCCGCTTACGATGATAGCGTAGAAAACCCAATCAACGGCAGCAAAACTTTGTTTACAGTCACCTTCAAGGTTAAGTCGGTAGCGCCTGGTACAAATATTAAAATTTCTTACACAGGGGTTGCTGCTACCGACGGTAGTGCTGATAAAAACATAGGCACAATTTCATATTCAAAAACTGTTGCCGAACCGCTTTCTACCGAAAACAAGCTTGAAAGTCTTACGGTAAGCAATGCAACCATTTCACCTGCTTTTTCGGCTAACACAACCAGTTATACTTCAAGTGTTCCGTTTAGCGTTTCAAAGCTTAGCGTATCGGCAAAAGCGGCAGACAGCAAAGCAATGGTTTCGGTTAACAGTCCTAACCTTAAGGCAGGCGGTACAACCAAGGTAACGGTAACCGTTACTGCCGAAAGTGGCGCTAAAAAGACCTATACAATCTCGGTTAAGCGTGAAGCAGACCCTAACTATCAAGCTAGCAATAACGCTAATCTTTCAAACATAACAGTTGATGGCTTCTTGCTTTCACCTGTGTTCAATACCGATAAAACCGATTATATCGTTTGGGCACCTTACGAAACCACAAGCGTAAAGGTTAAAGGTACTGCAATCGATAAGAAAGCATCGGTCGAGGTTGTTGGCGGCGACAACCTTGCCGCAGGACAAGATAACACAGTTAAGATTATTTGCACTGCAGAAAACGGAGGTAAGAAAGAATACACCATTATTGTTAAACGTGCGGCAGGTCATGATGGCAGCGTTGATGAAGCGCCCAAGCAAGACAACACCGCTACCGATACAACAAATACACCGCCAGAAACCAAAACCAATATTACACTAGTAATAATCGTTGGCTTAATAGCATTGATTGTTGGTCTTGCAGGTGGTTTTGTATTAGGTTTTGTTTTAAAGAAGAAAAAGGCATAATAAAAACGCACCCTGAAGGTGCGTTTTTTTACATACACATTTTAAAGTAACTATGATTTTTCACCTAAATTTATTATATTATCACACAAATTAAGATTTGAGGTGCGGTGGGTTACAAGAATTACCGTTTTGTCTGCTATATCCCTAATATTTCTCAGCACCTTGGCTTCGGTCGGCTTATCCAATGCCGAGGTTGCCTCGTCAAGTAAAAGAATTGGCGACTGCGCCACAATTGCCCTTGCAATTGCAATACGCTGAAGCTGTCCCTCAGAAAGACCGCTGCCCTTTTCCGAAAGAATGGTATCTAAACCGTTTGGTAAGGTTTTAATATAATCATAAATTTCGGCAATTTCACAAGCCTTTATAATTTCCTCTTCGGTTGTGGCGGGGTTGCACATTGCAATATTTTCCCTAATACTGCCCGAAATTATCATATTGCCTTGCGGAACGTAAGCAAACATACCCCTGACTGACGCATCTATCACGGTGTCACCGTTAAAGGTTATGCTGCCGCTATCGGCTTCATATAGATTTAAAAGCAGCTTAAACAGGGTACTTTTACCCGTACCGCTTTCGCCCATAATTGCCGTCATACTGCCACGGTCAATTTTAAATGAGCAATCATCAAGCACCTTGTCTTCCCCATAGGAAAAACAAACATTGTTACCCCAAATAAACTTAAATTCATCACAGCATTTTTCTAACTGTTCGGTGGTTAATGCGGCTTTTTCATTATCAATTACTTCAATTTCCATTAACCTTTCAGCTGACGCTATACATGAATAATACTGCGGTATTAAGCCCGAAACGTTTTGAAGCGGACCGCGTAGCTGTGAAATTAACTGCATAAATGCGGTAAGCGTACCAAAGGTAAGTACTGCGTCAGGGTTTGCAATTTGCATAGCGCCCCAAACCAAAACCGCATAATAGCCAATGGTAAAAAGCGAATAAAGCCCCAAATGCATGCCAATTGAAACAACCGAACGCTTAATTTTAAACCTATAATTTTGCGCCATATAATCGTCCAAGCGGTCGTTAATTGCCTTATTGGATTTAAAGGTTTTCATGACCGATAAATTCATAAAGCATTCCTGTATAAAGGAACGTGAAAGTCCTTCAGTACGCTGAACCTCCTTATGTAAAAAACGAAATCTTTTGCTTAATAGCCTACCAAAAGCGGGCACTAAAACACCAATCAAAAGCACCAAAATCGCAACCTTAGGCTCAAGCCAAATAAGCGCCGCAATACAGCCAATAATTTTAGTAACCATTGAAACTGCGCTTGAAATTGTGTTAACGACAAAGGACTGTATAACCTCAACGTCACCTGTAATGCGGTTTAATAAATCACCCGAATGGTGCTTTGAAATATCGCTATATTTTTTAAGTCCTATTTGCTCGAACAAATACTTCCTTAAGCCAATAACAAATTTGCCCGAAGCACGTACCTTTAAATAGCTTTCAACCGCTGAAAAAATAACCTGCAAAATTACAAAAGCCGAAAGCAAAATTCCATAATTTAAAGGGTTGCCGCTTTGGTCGCCTGTTGCAATTTCCAAAACTGTTTTAGAAACAAGCGCCATTGCCACAAACAGAATGGATATGAAAGCCGCTAAAAGCGATATTAATAAAACCGATGGAATATAACGCTTACTGCGGTTATATATCCACCCTAAAACCGCTTTATTACTGTTTTTATTCATTACTTGTTAATACCGTATTCCTTTAATTTTTTAATAAAAGTATCAATTTCGCCCAACGCTAAAACTGTGGAAATTTCGAACTTATTTAAAACCCCATTAAGCATTTCCTGTTTTGTGATTTCGCCTTCTTTTGCCAAATCCCACAAAAACATTTTAATTTCATTAAAATCAACCTCGCCGCAAGCCTTGCCGCTTTGACTGTCGATAATAACTGTGTGTCCGTTTAAAACCTGTATGCTGAATTTTTCGTTTATTCTCATTTTCCACACCTCTTTAATTAAATATTATATACTAAAATATTTACTATTGCAAGTAGCAACCGTTTTGTAGTATAATATAAAAAAATATTTTAATTTGGAGTAAAATTATGGATACCTTTTTCGAACAAATTGTAAGCATTAAAAAAAGCGGCAAAACAGTTGCGCTGTTTTCACTTATATGGATATTAGCCTTGACTATTTGTGTCCTTTTACTTTTAACAGGCATTGTTGGCGCACTTACCCCCATTTTAGTTGTGGGTCTTGGCTACGGTGCGTGGTGGCTTACCTCAAAGCTTAACGTTGAATATGAATATATCGTAACCAACGGCACAATGGACGTTGATAAAATCGTTAACAAATCATCACGCCAGCGCATTTCAAGCTTTGAACTAGGCAACGTTGAACGCTTGGAAAAATATAACGACCATCTTTTACAAAACGTCAAAAAAGAAAATATTGTTTTCGCTTGCAATAAAAACGACCCCAATGCTTATCTTTTAGTTGCTTCAAAGGAAGACACAAAGGTAAATTACATCGTATTCACCCCAAGCGAAAAGCTACAGGCAGCAATTAAAAAGTCTCTTCCTAAATTCCTTTCATTATCTGCATTTAAATAATTAATTAAAGGTGTCGCCGCTATGAACGTATTAACTCGCAATTTAATTAAATTGTCAGAGGAAAATGCCGTTAATTGCGGCGATTTTTCGTTTGCCGATTTAATGCACACTGCAGGCACAAAAGCCGCCGAAGAAATAATAAAAAATTATGATATTAAAAACAAAAAGGTTGCCGTTATTTGCGGCAACGGTAATAACGGTGGGGACGGCTTTGTAATTGCAAATCATCTTTTACAAAACGGCGCCGAGGTTTCGGTGTTTTTACCGGTAGGGATTCCAAAAACCGAAAATGCAAAGCATTATTTTTCACTTTTACCACAAAGCATTATTTTTGAAAGCTTCAGCGGTGAATTTGATATTATAATTGATGCGGTTTTTGGCATAGGCCTTTGCCGTAATTTAAGCGAAGAACTTATAACCCTTATTAATAAACTAAATAGCCAAGCCGCCGTAAGAATTGCAGTGGATATTCCGTCAGGTATTGACTGTGATACAGGCCTTGTTTTAGGTAACGCTTTTAAGGCGGATTTAACTGTTACTTTTATAGCCCCAAAGCCCTGCTTTTATTTGCCATATGCGACCGATTACTGCGGCAAGGTGGAAATAATAGACATTGGCGTAAAACCGCAACAAAGCAATTTAAAGCTACTCTCTAACCCTGTTTTACCAACACGGCCAAAAAATTCCCACAAGGGCACCTTTGGTACCGCTTTACTTATATGCGGAAGCTATGGTATGGCGGGCGCCGCAATTTTAGCAACTAAAGCTTGCCTTAAAAGCGGTGTTGGCATTGCAAAATGCCTTGTACCCAAATCTATTTACCCCATTTTAACCACCGCCGTACCAGAAGCAGTTTGTTTGCCTGAAACCCAAACATTAAAGGGTGGTTTATCGTCATTAATTAGCCTAAAGCCTGCACTTTTAAAAACAAATGCCGTGCTTTTTGGGTGCGGTCTTTCAAACACTAAACATACCTTAAGGCTTTTAAAAAAGCTTATTAAAAATTGCACTGTACCGATAGTTATTGATGCCGATGGCATAAATGCATTAGCAAATCGCATAGATTTATTAAAAAAGGCTAATGCTTCAATTATATTAACCCCCCACCCTGCCGAAATGGCACGGCTTTTAAAATGCGACGTTAAAACGGTAGAGCAAAACCGCATTAAAATTGCAACTGATTTTGCAAAAGCACATAACTGTATTTTAGTGCTTAAAGGCAGTAACACCCTAATTGTCGACCCAAATAGCAATGTTTATATAAATACCCTTGGTAACAACGGTATGGCAACAGGCGGCAGCGGTGACGTTTTAAGCGGTATAACCGTTTCACTTTTAGCGCAGGGTCTTTCTCCCATTGACGCCGCAAAAGCAGCGGTGTATTTACATAGTCTTTCAGCTGATAATGCCGCAAAAATAACAGGCGAAGCGGGACTAATCCCAAGTGATATGATTGAAGCCCTTTAAAAAGGGGCGATATTTTGAAAAAGTTTTTATGCTTAATATGTCTATTATTTTTGGTTGGGTGTTCGCAAAAAACCAACGTTACTCCCGTTACACGTAATATTTCCTTCACCGCCGAAATGACCTATTATAACGAATATTACGAAATTGCGGTTGATATTGATAAAAGCGGTAATATAACAGCGTCCATGCAGCACCCAAGCGAGCTTAAAGGTCTTATTTTCACCGTTCAAGACGGGCAAATTACCGCCGAATTTGACGGCATAAAAATTTCCATAGATGACAGCTATAAAACTGCTGCAATTAGCTTTATATATTCTGTCTTTAAAAACCAAAGACCAGAGGTTTACAAAAACGAAAATCGCCTTTTCACTAAAGGCGACTGTGACGGTGGACAGTTTACAATGTATATTTCAGGCGCGGGCTTGCCGCTTGAAATTAAAGATAGCGCCAACCGTTTTGAAATTATAATTAAAAACCTAAAAATTAATAATTAAATAAAGAAAAAGAACCGTAGAAAACCTACGGTTCTTTCTCTTTTTAAGGGGTTTGAGGAGAGGACTTTCTCATACGAAAAAGTCATACCTTGAAGGTTGCGGCTTCCTTCTCGGTACAAGTTTACTATAAAGCATAAATTTTAATACAATATGAACAAATTTTTAATTTTTTATAAGAATATTAAAAAGTTTTTTTGGCAATAATAATTGCGAAAGGAAGGATAAAAAATGAACTATACACCCTATTCCGAAAACAAAAATAAAAATTACATTTTTTATATAATTATTGTCGCTGTTTTAATCATAATTGCCATAGTTGCGTGGATTGGTCTTTCTAATATGAACGACGACACCCCCACTGACCCTGACACCTCTATGAACGAAAGTTCGAAGCCCGACAGCGACAATAATTCACAGGAATATAACAGCAACGATTCGTCATATAATGATAATAGTATCTCCGAAAATCCCAAGGATTTCGTATCAGATATTATTCCCTCAACTCCAACCGACGATACTGTAAGCAATCAGCCTTACGAAAAAAGCTATACAATGCCTGTAAACGGTGACATTTTAAAGGATTTCAGCACCGATACGCTTCAGTTTTCACAAACCTTCGGCGATATGCGTTTGCACACGGCTGTAGATATTGCCTGTAAGGAAGGCACCTTTATAAGCGCCCTAACCGACGGCAAGGTACTGTCGGTCGAAGAAAGCGCTTCACTCGGCGGCGTTTTAACTATCGACCACGGCGACGGCTTAATTGTTAAATACGCCTGTGTTAAGGAGCCAAAATTCAAGGCTGGCGACAAGGTTAAAAGCGGCGATTTAATCGGTAAGGTTGGCACAATCCCCAACGAATCAAGCGACCAATCACACCTTCATATTGAAGCCACAAAAAACAATAAGCCCATATCTATTTTAGATTTTTTTAAGTAATACTGCCCTCGGCATAATTCGTTTAGGGGCAAAAGAGATACTGCAAAAATATTGCGGTATCTCTTGTTTTTTATTCAGGTTTATGTTATAATAAAAACATAAATTAAAGGAGGTTTTTATTTATGTCCAAATATGCAGGTACACAAACCGAAAAAAATCTTGAAGCCGCTTTTGCAGGCGAATCTCAAGCAAGAAATAAATATACTTACTTTGCTTCAAAGGCTAAAAAAGAAGGCTTTGAACAAATCGCAGCGCTTTTCCTTAAAACCGCTGACAACGAAAAAGAACACGCAAAAATGTGGTTTAAGGAACTTAACGGCATTGGCGACACCGCTGAAAACTTAGCAACCGCCGCTGACGGTGAAAATTATGAATGGACCGATATGTACGAAGGCTTTGCAAAAACCGCTGATGAAGAGGGCTTCCCCGAGCTTGCTAAAAAGTTCCGTCTTGTTGCCGCAATTGAAAAGCACCACGAGGAACGCTATCGCGCACTTCTTAAAAACGTTGAAACCGCCGCTGTTTTCGAAAAGAGCGAGGTTAAGGTTTGGGAATGCCGCAACTGTGGTCACTTGGTTGTTGGTACAAAGGCACCTGACCTTTGCCCCACCTGTGCACACCCCAAGGCATATTTTGAAGTTCACGCTGATAATTATTAATTATTCACTAACCCCAAAAGCCACGGCTTTTGGGGTTGTTTTATGCAATTAAGTTGGGGTTTATGTGTGCCTTCTCCTGCGGGAGAATGAGGACCGCTTTAGCGGTGGATGAGGAACTTTGTAAGTACAGACTGTTCTTTACACCTCATCCGTCAGGCTTCGCCTGCCACCTTCTCCTACTGGGGAAGGCTTTGGTCTGTGCAATCCGTCAGCCCTACAAACTATAATTTGAACCACCATTCCACATTGTTCACATTAAATTCATTGACAAATTACGACAAAAGCCTTAAACTATATATATAGATATTGATTTGAGGTGACGGCTTGGAAAACTATATCATTTTATATAATCCCCATTCAGGTGGCGGTAAAGGTCTTAACATTGCTAAGGAAATTGAACCACTTATGGGCCCACATAATTATATCTATCAGGATATGACCAATATTTCCGATTATGATAGCTTTTTTGCCCAGTTGCCCCTTGGTACCGATATTATTTTAACGGGCGGCGACGGCACTTTAAATAGTTTTATCAATAATACCGATTGTGATAATTTAAAGCAAAAGCTTTATTTTTATGCATCAGGCAGCGGGAACGACTTTGCACGTGATATTAAATATCCCAAGCGCACAAAACCCCTTTGCATTAACGATTATGTAAAAAATCTTCCCACCGCTAAAATCAAGGATAAGGTTTATAAATTCATAAACTGTGTCGGCAGCGGTATGGACGGTTATTGCTGTGCCGAGGTTGAGCGTTTGCGTTCCCTTGGCAAAAAGCGTGCTAACTACACCTTCGTGGCAATAAAAGGCCTGCTTGGCGCATATAAGCCCTGCGATGCAACCGTTACGGTCGACGGAGTCACAAAAACCTATAAGCATGCCTGGCTTGTCCCCACAATGAACGGTCGTTTTTTCGGCGGCGGCTTTATGTCCGCGCCAAATCAAGACCGACTGAATAGTGAAAAATCCTTAACCGTCGTTGCAATGTATAGCAATAACTTCTTTAAAATTGTTGTTGCATTTCTTCGCCTTATGAAAGGCACACATGTTAAAATGAAATCAATGATTGATATTATTGAAGGACATAATATTTCGGTTAAGCTTTCAAAGCCTGCACCGCTTCAGCTTGA
>JAGAPJ010000072.1 GCA_017623315.1 Clostridia bacterium
AACTCTATTCGTAGGGGACGATGCCCACATCGTCCCGTTTTCAATTTGTAATATAAAATGAAAATGGTCCGGCATAATTATATATTTTCTTAGTTCCGGAACCTTACGAATATATTTTTCTACTATTTTACCATATTTTTGCGGGACGATGTGGGCATCGTCCCCTACAATTTTGCTTAATATTGGTTTTCTACCCTTAACACACACCGTAATAAAATATGCGCCGTTTTGACTATAATCGTAATTTTCTAACCTGTTTGGTTTTCTTGTTTTGGTTTCCATAACAAAGACTTATTATCTTTTATACTTTTCAAAAACCGCCATGTCGGTGCGGGTGGCAATTAAAGGTGTAACCGAAATTGTTTCATTTAAAATTGCAACGGTGTCACGGTTAAGGTCATCAGGGCAAATGTCGGGCACGGGCTCGCCTTCCTGATGGTACATATCGCCACCGTCGTGCACGAAGCCGTCCGAAAAATAATGCGAGCCTTGACGTGTAATTCTAATATCCTTTACACTGTCGGGAATGTTTACATTATAAATTAAGGTTTCATCAAAAAGGTTTTGGCTCACAATAAAATCATACGCCATGTCAAAATACTGCGCAGCCTCCTTTTGACTGTGTGGAAAGGTTGAAAACGCAATACCCTTTATACCCAAACGGGCAGCCTCGAAAACGGCGGCAACGGTACCCGAATAAACAATATCCTGCCCAACGTTTACGCCGTAATTTATGCCCGAAAGCACAAGGTCAAATTTATCCTGAAGACCTAAAACGCCAAAGCGCACACAGTCAGCAGGGGTCGAGCTCATTGAATAGGCGGTAACACCATCAATAAAATCAACCTTTTTAATTTCCTGCGGGTTTACAAAATCAATAGCGTGGCTCATTGCGCTTTGCTCTATCTGAGGGGCAACTACCGTAACCTCGCCAAGCTTTTTTGCCCAATCTGCCAAAAGGCGAATACCCGGCGCGTTAATGCCGTCGTCATTGGTTATTAAAATTTTCATTATAGCCAGCCCTCGTTATTTTCTTTATAATTCTTAAGAAGTGTATCAGCATCCTTTAAAACCTGCTTCATTTCTTTTTTGGAATATACCGTACCTCCCGCGGCACAAGCGTGACCGCCGCCGCGGTATTGCTCTGCCAATTCGCTAACGGTTACAAAGCGCGAACGGAAGCGAATGCGAATAGCATCGTCACCTTCAATAAATGCAATCCAAATTAAAGAATTGCGAATGGTGTCAAGATAACCTACCGCAGCCGATGCATCCTCATTTGAAAGACCAAATTTTTTCTTCATACGCTTGGTTACAAAAATATAAGCCACGCCGTTTTCGGTCAATCTAATATTATTTTGAACATACGCTTCAAACTTAATGTTTTTAATATCCTTAAGGTACAAATGCGCATAAAGGGTGTCGGTGTCAATGCCTTGGTTGAGCATTACACCCGCAAGACGCATTGTTTCGCCGTCAACTTCGCGATATCTGAAGCGACCCGAATCGGTCACCATACCCGCAAAAATATAGGTTGCGGCATCAGTATTAATTTTAAGCTCGTCTTTAAAAGTGTCATAAAAATCAGCTATCATTTCACAAGCGGAGGAACGGTTTTCCTCAACCCACTCTAAATCGCCATAGCTTTCAAGCGGAATATGGTGGTCAATTTTTATTACTTCCTTGCAAAGAGTAAACTTCTGGTTAGAAGCGCGCTTTGCTGTGCCTGTGTCGATTACAATACCAAGGGCATCCTTATATTCTTCATCTGTTAAAAGCTCGTCCTCGCTACCCAGAAACGCCATATAGTCCGAAAAGTCACAGTTTTGAAGCAAAACTGTTTTTTGGGGGAAGTTAAGCTTTATAATTGCCTGAAGACCCTTGGTCGAGCCAACTGCATCACCGTCGGGGCGGAAATGACGGAAGATTAAAATTTTGTTATATTCTTTAATTTTATCTAAAATTGCCTGTTTTGTTTTTAACATTAATTATCTCCTAAAAGGTTTAAATCGTTAAGCATTTGCATTGCTTCGTCACGGTTTTTAAGGGTAGCACCGCTAGCCTTGGCGTGACCGCCGCCGCCGTATTTAACGGCAATTGGGTTAATATTATATTTGTTGGAACGAAGCTCAGCCAAAACGCCGTCGTCGGTTTCAGTAAAGTTAACCCAAACATTAACACCCTTAATATCACCCATTGTGCCAACCATTGCACGTGAAATTGTAAAGGTGTCGGCATTATAAGTTGCGACTTCTTCCTTTGTGGTGTAAATATAAGCCACATTTTTATCGGTAAACTGAATTTTCAGCACAAACTGTGCACGAAGGCGGATAAACACAAAATCGTCCGCATAAAGCTGTGCATAAATTTCATTTGTGTCAAACCCTGCTTTCATCAGGTGCGATGCCAAGCGGAAGGTGTTAGCATTTGTGCTGTCATACCTAAAGCGACCCGAGTCGGTCACCATACCTGTGTAAAGCGACTTTGCAGCAAGGGGTGATAGCTTTAAGCCACCTTCAATTGCAAATTCGGTAATTAAACCACAGCAGCTTTCATAAGAGGTGTCAGTAACCTCAATATCGCAAATTTCCTCACAAAAAATGTGGTGGTCGAGTCGAACGGTTTTTTGAGCCATCTTATAACGGTCATCACTTATAAGGGACGAAGCCGAGGTATCAAGCACGATGACTAGAGCATTTTCGTAAACGCTGTCGGCAATTTCATCCATTTTGCTTCCTTCCATAAAACCGTAACGGCTAGAACCGTCACCAACAGTATAAACTGTTTTATTGGGGAAGTTTTCCTTTATAATTTCACGAAGACCTATTTGACTGCCCAAAGCATCACCGTCAGGGTTAGAATGGCGGTGAATTACTATGGTGTCAAACTGTTTTATAGCGTCTAAAATTTTTTCAAACATAACTTTTTTCTCACTTAATCGTCAAAATAGCCCCTGTAAACCACGGGGTAATCAGCATTTGGGAACATATATTTATGAAGCTCGATAAAATAATCGTCGGTCATACTTGCAATAAAATCAACAACAATTTGATTGGGCTCGTTCTTTTCATAAGGTGTTTTGGGCGGGTTTCGAAGCGCCTTTACATAATTTATATGCCTTGTGAAAATTGGCGAATTTGTTTTTTGAAGCTTCAAATCCTCCAAAAGCTGACCGTAAATATCCGCCATCATAGGCTTTACGGTTGCGTCCAAACGGGCATCAGCCGCGGCGTGATTATAGATTTTTTCGTAATTATCCTTTTTAGATTCCTTAAGTGCCTCAAAATGCTTTTTATCCATCTTGATATAAGGCTTGCCATAGCTGTTTTCAATAATATTTACCATTAAATTGTTAATAATTTCAGAATTAAGTGAGCCGATATCTTGATTATAAAAATCATTGGCGGTAACGGTTTTAGAAATTATAGCATCCTGCCTGTCGCGACCAAGATATGCAATAATGTCCGAAATTTTCACCACCGCGCCCTCCAAGGTAGAGGGGGCAATTTTATTGGCAAAATTACGGTCCTGTGCGCATTTTTCCATAATTTCGTCAAATTCCTCAAAGCCTGATAATTTTGCAGGATAATATTCCTCCAACTCAATTTCGCCGTTATGCGCGGCAATACCGTCAAGGGTTTGAAGTGTTAAGTTGCAGGAATAAATTTTATCAAGCACCCTGACCGAATGGATATTATGCAAAAAGCGACGACCTGTGTGAGCGCGGTATAGTTCGTCAAGGTATTTTTCACCCGAATGTGCAAAAGCAGGGTGACCGATATCGTGACCGAGAGCTATGGATTCAATAAGCTCTTGATTTAAATTTAAAGCACCGCCGATAGTGCGCGCAATACGCGAAACAAACTGCACGTGCAAAAAGCGACGGGTAATGTCGTCATTTTTCCAAAGCGAATATACCTGTGTTTTATCGGCATAGCGGCTGTAAAACGGGCAATGCAAAATTTTATCGCTGTCACGCACAAATGGGGTGCGCCAAATATTTGCTTTATCAACTGTGGTATCCCTGCGATAAGCGTCCTTATCATTAAAGCCGAATTTTAAAAAGCTTGCGTTTTGTTTTTCGGTTTCCATTCGTTTAACCAATTCTTCCGTTAGCTGTTCCTTACGCAAAAAAATCCCACCTTTAAATTAAAATTTCTCATACACAATTATTATAACATAAAATTTATTTTTTGGCAATTTGTTATTATAAAAAAATACCTGCTAAATGCAGGTATTTTTAAATTCCTTTAATTGTAAAAAATATTCATAAGGCACTTTAAGGTTGCCTGTTCCCTCTTTAAGTTTAATGTGCGGTTTGTTTTCACCGTGAAAATCGCTTCCGCCACTTTGCAAAAAGCCGTATTCCTTTGCAGTTTTAATTGCAATTTTGGTGGTTTCTTCATCATACATTGGGTAAAGAGTCTCCATACCAACAAGCCCTGCAACCTTAGCTTTTGGCCAAAATCCCTTTAAATTTTCAGCCGTTGTGCTAAAAAATGGGTGGGCAATTACCGGCAAAGCACCAATTTTGCGCAAAAATGCAATAGCTTCAAGAGTGTCAAGCCTTTTAGGTGAAGTGTAAAACTCACCACCAGACCGTAAAACCGTTTCAAAGGCGGATTTAACACTTAGTATATACCCTTTTTCAACCATAAGCGCCGCAACATGCGCACGGTTTATATGACCGTTTGGAGTTGATGCAATAAGGCTTTCGTAATCAATCTCGTACCCACCTTTATTTAATGCCTCTACCATGTTTTTGGTGGCAAGGGTTTTACGCTTGTTCATTTCGTCACAAAACTGTTCTAATTCAGGGAAAGCATCTTCGTCAATAAAAAGCCCTAAAACATGAAGCTCTATACCGTTATATTCGGTGGTAAGCTCACACCCTAAAACCGCTTCAATGTTTTTGCCAATAGCCGCGGTCTTAAATTCTAAAAGCCCGTCAACAACGTTGTGGTCACAAAGAGCAATTGCCGAAAGACCACATTCACAGGCTTTGTTTAAAAGCTCGGTAGGGGTTAGTGTTCCATCCGAAAAGTTCGAATGTGTATGCAAATCACAGGTTTTCATTTTAATCCCCCTTATTAATTTATTATACCATTTTAAAATAAGTGTGTAAAGAAAGTTGTTTGAAAAAAATGTAGGTTGTGTTATAATATTTTAAAACGAGGTGAAAAAATGAAACGGTTTAAAAAGGTTTATATTGAAATTTCAAATATCTGTAATTTAAGCTGCAGCTTTTGCCCTGGCACAAAGCGTGCACCTAAAATGATGGACATTAACGGATTTAAATCCGTTATTAATAAGGTTGTCCCCTTTACCGATTACGTATATTTTCACCTTTTGGGCGAGCCACTTTTACACCCTAATTTAAAGGAATTTTTGAATATTTGTGAGGAAAACGGCTTAAAGGTTATAATTACTACCAACGGCACACTTTTAAATAAACAAAGCGAACTGCTTTTAAATTCGAATTCACACTATAAAACGGTAATTTCACTTCATAGCTTTGAAGCTAACCTTAGCCAAAACTTCGATGAATATATAACCGATTGCCTAAATTACGCTAAAACCGCCGAAGGCGAAAAAATTGTTTTGTTAAGGCTTTGGAACAGCGGCGGCGAGGATAGGTTAAACAAAAATATTTTAGAAAAAATTGAAGCCCGTTTCCCTGCCCCTTGGCGTGACACCCGCGGTGGCAAGCAAATCGGTAATAATATTTACATTCAGTTTGGTGAGAAATTTGACTGGCCCGATATTAAAAACACAAGCGAAAATGAAGCCGCCTTTTGCTACGGTATGCGTGACCAAATTGGTGTTTTATGTGACGGCACGGTCGTGCCTTGCTGTTTAGATAATAACGGCGAAATAAACCTTGGTAATATTTTCGAAACCGATTTAGAAAGCATTATAAATTCCCCGCGAGCCATTAATATTTATAACGGCTTTTCAAACCGAAAAGCCTGTGAAGAGCTTTGTAAAAAATGTAGCTTTGCTAGAAAATTTTAAATAGTATACCCGATATGTACTTACATAGCGGGTTTTGTTTTTTAAGTTATAGTTTGCAGGGCCGAGCGTATTGTGAAGACCAAGCCTTCTCCGCTGGAGAAGGCTTGGTTTGCACAATAATTACGAATTATGCATTACGAATTACGCATTTCGCGCAAGCGATAAACCCCAATTTAACACTATTTTTTTCTATTCGCAGGGCCGTCTAATATTTCACCATTATTACTAAATCGCGACCCGTGACAGCTACAGTCCCACGATTTTTCTTGATTATTCCACTCGAGTTTACAACCAAGGTGGGTACAACGCTTTTTTGAAAAGCCAACAAGTCCGCTTACCGCTTCACCGCAGTTTATTAAAAGCTGTTTTCTAAAAATTGAACGTGATGGTGAAAATATTTCGGCATATTCATTTTCGCGCCCCAAAACCATATCACACAGTATTTGGGCTGCCACCATTGAGGAGGTCATTCCCCATTTATTAAAGCCTGTTGCAACAAGTAAATTATCCTTATAGCCCCAATAATAGCCGATATAGGGTATATCGTCAAGGGTTTTACAGTCCTGTGTGGCAAAGCGGTATTTAATTTTACAGTCAGCAAAATTTTTATAGGCAAATTTACGCAAGGCGTCAAACCCACATTCGCCCTTCCCCGTACGGTGACCGTAACCACCCAAAAGCAAAACATTGCCATAATTACGAAATGATAACCCCTTATCGTTTTCGTCAACGTACATTCCTTTAAAATCGGGTGCATTTTCTAGCGCCAAAACGTAAGAACGGCTTTGATACATTTTTAAAAAATATAAACCGTATTTATCAATAAACGGAAAATGGGTTGTAACAATTATTTTTTTAGCCTTTACAATGCCGTTTTCACAAATGGCTGTGTTGTTTTGAATTTTTAACACACGGCTGTTTTCGTATATTTTAAGGTCTTTAACTATTTCGTTTAAAAGCTTTATCGGGTTAAACTGCGCTTGGTTTTTAAAACTCACCCCGCCAACAGCTTTTACCGGCAAAGGCAAATTTTCAACAAATTCAGCCTTAAAGCCAACCTTATTTAAGGCAAGCACTTCGTTTTCAAGCTTTTTTCTGTCGTTTTGTGAATAAACAAACGACGGTTTAATTTCAAAATCGCAAGGGTATTTTTTACTTAATTGCTTATAATTATTTATTGCGCTTTCGTTTGCCTTTAAATATAATGCTGTTTTTTCCCTGCCAAAGCGTTTTACCATATCGGCAAAGATAAGTCCGTGCTGTGAAGTGATTTTTGCGGTTGTATTCATTGTTGTACCGTTTGCAATTCTATTTGCTTCAAGAACGACACAGTCAACACCGCTATTTTTCAAAAAATAAGCGGTTAAAAGTCCGCATATCCCACCACCAATAACCACAATTTCAGCGCTAATATCCCCTTTTAAAGCCTGAAATTCAGGAAAATTAACGCTTTCATTCCAAATAGATTTCATAAAAAAACTCAACCGCCTCTAAGAACTATTTTTCTCAAAAGCGGGTGGGTTATTCTTTTTATTTAAGACCAATGCCTATAAGCACTTCATTTGTAGTAATGCCATTATAATTATACTTGATTTTGTCTAGCACAAAGGGTAATTCGGCGCAGTCACAAAGCTTTATAAGCTTATAATTCAGTTTTATTCTTTCCTTGTTTCTTAATACCGATTCTCTAATTGAGGGTTTAGTAATTTTTTCGGCATTTTTTATTATGTTTTCTAAATTACCAAACTGATTAACAAGTGCTGCCGCAGTTTTTGGCCCTATTTTATCAGCACCCTTTATATTATCCGCCGTGTCGCCAGTTAGCGACTTATAATCGGCATAAAATTCGGGTAAAATACCAAATTTATTAAAGAAAAATTCAGTATCATAAATTTGGGTGCTATCCCCACGGTAACGCAAAATTTTTACGTTTTCGGTTATAAGCTGAAAAAAATCGCTGTCGAAAGATGAAATAACAATTTCGTTATCCTTACCGTACTTTAAAGCATAAGCCGCTATAACGTCGTCGGTTTCGCAAACGGTGGTTTCACAATGCTTAATACCTAAAAAGTCAAGCGCGTTATAAATGTCTAAAAGCTGGGTAAAGGGGTTTTCATCATCGGGTACAGCATCATAATCAACACGATTGGCTTTATAATTTTCGTCCAAATCGGTGCGAGGGTTATGACGTTCACCGTCAAAAAGCACCACCGTATGCGTAGGCTTTACCCTTTTTATGATTTTTAAAAGCGCACCCACAAAACCCAAGGTACCTTGAATAGCTTTGCCGTCTTTATTAACTATACGTGCGGGCATACCGAAAAACATTTGAAAAAGCAGGTTGTGCCCGTCAACAATTAAAAGCTTGTTCATAATCTTTTAACCATTTTAATATGAGGTATTCCCGCTTCGATAAATTCGTTACCTACAGTATTAAACCCTAATTTTTCATAAAACCTTACTGCCGACATTTGCGAATTTAAAACAATGCTTCGAAATCGGTTTTGTTTGAAAAATTCGAAAGCATTATTCATTAAAATTGTACCAAGCCCTTTGTTATGCTCGACCGACAGCACCCTGCCGATATGTATTTCGCCGTCATTATCACCTTTGAAAGCACGAAGATATGCCACAGCCTCACCATTTTCTTCTAAAAAAAGGTGGTAAGCATTATAATCGACGTTATCCATATCAAGATACCATATTTTTTGTTCAAACATAAAAACCTTGGCGCGTGATTTTAGAATTTCATAAACCTCGCGATTTGTCAGGTTACTAAACTTTTTTGCAACAAATTTCATAGCTTATAAATATTCCTTCAAAATCGGTATAGCTTCATCAAGTGAATTTAGTTCCTTAAACATAATTTCTTTTGCTTCATCGGTAAAGGGTGCAATGTCGGCAACGCCAATGCATTTCATACCTGCGGTGTAACCCGCCTTAATACCAAGCGAAGAATCCTCAAATACAAAGCAGTCCTTAGTGTCTGCACCCAAGCGCTCGGCCGCAAGTAAAAATACATCGGGTGCGGGCTTGCAACGTTCCACGTCGTCACCACCTGCAAAGGCTTCAAAATAATGGAGTATACCTGTTTCGCCAAGCTTCCAGTCAATTTCATATTTAGCTGAGCCCGAAGCAACTGCCATTTTAATGCCGTTTTGCTTTAAAAATTCTAACAGCTCTACTGCACCTTTTTTAAGCTCGGGTGTGCCGCTATTGATTATATATTCACGCATTGCCTTGTCAAAGGCCAAAAGGTCTATTCCCTCATAATGCGCGGCAAGATAGGCTTCCCAGCCGTCCTTATTCATGCCCAAAACATGCGGGATGCTTTCACCCGCATTTTTAAAGCCCTGTAATTCACCTGCATAATCCCACGCACGAATACAAACGCTTTGGGTATCGGTTAAGGTGCCGTCCATATCAAAAATTACACTAAACATTTTCTTCTCCTTAATTTTCGCAATAATCTATACAAGAACGCAATTCGGTAAATGGGCGGACAAAATTATCAGCAACAAAAACGTGTTTTTCGTGTGTGGCATAATTTTTAAGCGCCGCTTCATCGATAAAAGCAGAATAAAGCATAACGTCAACATTTGAACTTTCCAGCTTTTCAATTTGCACCTTAATTTCCAAAAGGCCTTCAATTTGACCGTGTAAGCCTTCAAGCTTTTCTTTCATTTGGGATTTGACTTCTAAGGTGTTAAATTCGTCCTTTAATTTCCATAAAATAATATGCTTTACCATAATACCAATTCCTTTCATATAACAAAATTATCTTATCATATTATGCCGCAAAATTCAACAAAATGAAATTTTAAAAATACGGTGAGGTTTAAAAACCTCACCGTATTTTCAAATTATAGTTTATCGGGCTAACGGAATTGTAGAAACCAACGCCTCCATCTGACGAGGTTAGCGTAGCGAGCGACGCGGTAGTGAATAACAGTCCGGTGGACTGTTAGAGCCGCGGAGGTACCGAGCACCGCAGTGCGAGAGGTGGATTTTTGCGAAGCAAAAAGACGGAGGGAGAGAATAAAAAGTCGTTATTTGAAAAATTTCTCTCCCTCAGTCACTCGTGCCTCGTGACAGCTCCCTCGTCAGAGGGAGCCAAGAATATGCCAACTCAACTGAGCGATAAACCCCAATTTATACGTTCGCTTTGTTGTAATTAATTTTTTAAAAACTCCAAAACCTTATTATAGCAATTTTCGGCGGTGTTAAATACTGCTTCGACCTCGTTTCCCGTAAAGGTTTTAAGTTGTTTTTTGTTTGGAAGCCCCCAAACGTCAAAAAGCTTTGGCCCGTACCAAAAGCCAAATTCGGTATCATCAAAAACACCTTTTAAAAGACAAAGCGCCGCTTTTTTAGGCTTCATAAAAATTATTTTCATTGGGTGCTTTATAACCGCAAAAATAAGCTTAGGGTAATGGGCAGTAATATTTGTAAAGGTAATGCCCGGGTGTGTAACCGAAAGGCTTACACCCTGTTCATTTTCGAACAGTTTATAAAACGAAAGCATTAAATGCCGCTTGGCATTACCGTAAGCCTTGCTTGCCGCTTTAACCCCCCTAAAATCGATATTTTCGGGGTTGGTTTTAGAATAATTATGTGCGATACTGCCAACCGCTACCACCCTGCCACCCTTTTGTGACAAATATGGTAAAAGCGTTTTAGTCATATAATAAGGCGATAAAAAGTTTATCATAAAAACGTTATCAAAACCGCAATCGGTTATATAACGGGGTATGCTATACGCACCTGCGTTGTGTATTATAATGTCGGGGCAGTTTTTTTTAAGAATATCGGTTGCCGATTTTACCGATTTTATATCACCTAAATCAAGCGGAATATAGTCAATATTAATATTAGGAAATTCGTTTTTTAAAGCATTAATTTGGTCGTCGGTTTTAGTTTTGCTTCTGTTAAGCAAAAGAAGGTCAGCACCAAGGGTTGCCAAATGCTTGCAAAGCCAAACACCAATGCCACCCGTACTGCCTGTAACGGCAACAGTTTTACCGCTTAAACTTTCGGTATTTTTTAAAAACCAATTTTTATAGTTCATATTTTATACCACTTCAATTTGGCACATTTGCATTGTGGTTAAAGCGGCGTTGTGGCTGTCCACCGTTACGCCCGCACAGCAATTTTTGTCGATAATAATATTTTTATCGTAAAAATTCGCCTTTAAAATAAGTGCGTTTGAAACCACGCAAATATCGGTGCAAAGACCGATTAACGTGATATCAAAATCACTGTCCCCTGCCGCTTTTTTAATAAGTTCGGGCAATTCTACCGAACCGAAGGTCAGCTTTTCAACAGAGGTGTAATTTTTATCCTTTAGCGCATTTTGAATTTCGCCGTTTAACTGCCAACCGTCAGTACCCTTAATGCAATGCTCAACAGGTAATTTTGCACCCTCGGCAGAAGTTAAATAATCTTCAAAATGGGTGTCATAGGTAACAAAAATTTCGCCCTGAAAATTTTTGATTTTCTCGCAAGCGGGGGCAATTATCCCCTCAGCCTCCTTAGTGCCCAAAGCACCGTTTACAAAATCATTTTGAATATCAACAACAATTAAAAAATGTTTCATATATATTCCCCCATTTTATTCTTATACATCTTTATACTGCTCATAATATAAATGCAAAAGATTTCGCGTTTGATTAAAGGACGGTGGCAGAAATAAATCGCCAGCATCACTATAATAAATACCCGCAATCTCCACATGCTCAACCTTTTCATAAAAGTCGCTTTTTTCAGCATTTGCAAGCTCGTCACAATAAGCCTGTAAAAATTGTCTTGACTCATTAATCGGTGGAACAGCGCAGTAGACCTTACCACTGAAGCTTTGATATCTAATGCGAGTATAATCCCATGCAAACGTGCTGTTTTTTATTGAAGACAAATACGCTTCACTTTGTACCAATCTAATGAAAATATCATCAAATTCAGGGGCAATTAAATCATAGTACCCCTTATGTACTCTTTGCCCATTTTTAAGAGTATAGTTTATTGTTAAATCTTGCCATAAATTTGCAAGACAATCCCTAGTAGGATAACTGTCGATATCCTGAGGCAAATAACCTTTTTTAAATAATTCGATTAAATCACGGTTAATGTAAAGTATTTCATCAAAATTATCGGTTATTTTAATTTGCTCACCATTCTGCAGACAAAATTCGATGCTTTCAATATCATCAATATCTGGTAAATAATATTCGTTATTGTGGTTTATAATTGGCGAACAAATAAACACACTACTCAAAAACACTGCTACCAAAATTATTACTGTCAAAAGCTTTAGCAACTGCTTTTTACCAAAAGTAATTAAAGAAATTACAACACCAGTTAATACGGCAACTATAATTGTAGTTAAAATTTTAGTTAAGGTTAATTTTGCATTAGTATATGCACCGCAAACCACAAAACCTACCGCCAACGAAATTAATATTGTAATTATAAATTTATAACCGCCGTTTACAATATTTATAAATTTTTGTTTATCTGCAAATCTATAGATAAAAGCAACCAATGCAGCAACAGCTAAAATTGCTGCTATTACCCATAAGTTCTCTAATGGTTCTAAAATGCGAACAGTAACAATAAAAGGATTGAAATTTAAAAGATTAGTTGAATTATATATTCCCGTCAAGCTACTTTTATTATAAACGTCATAACAGCCGTCAATAATTATCATCGGTGCAATATTCACCGTTAAAAATCCGATTATATACCATTTAACCGACCCATTAGCCAACAAGTAAATAAAGGTGCAAAAAATCACCCACACAAATGCTAATAAGCTTATACCAATAAGACTTAAAACAATTTCAAGTAAGCTGACTGTAAAAGCGGGTGAAATTATGCTAAAAAACCAATATATAACCGACTGCACAACAAGATTAAAGCTAATAGATAACCATAAAGCCAAAATTCTTGTTACAATACCGGCTTGTTGATCCTCTAAATTATCAGGGTTGGTTTTTATATGTATAGGTGTAAGACACGCCATTACAAATAAGCTGGTGCTCATTAACAACATCAATGCAATTTGATAAATTGCATTGGCATCTACATAATTGTCATTTGAAAAAAATGCCTTTGTCCAAATTAATGTGTGAACAGAACAAAGCACCGTTACAATTAACATAACTTTTTGTGATTTTTTAAGTTGTATTTTTATGTCGTTAACAGAAATACGTTTCATATTAATCACTCCTACCCGTATTGTATCAACACTTGCAAGTATATCGTTTAAATTTATTTTACCACAAATCCCCACACAGTTCAATATTTATGGACGTATCAAAACAAATTGCTGTTTATCGCTTAGTTGAATTGATATATCTTTGGCTCCCTCTGACGAGGGAGCTATTGAGCGTTAGCGAAACTGAGGGAGAGAAAATGTTTGCCATACTGTGTTTTTGTTCTCTCCCTCCGTCTTTTTGCTTCGCAAAAATCCACCTCTCGCACTGCGGTGCTCGGTCCCTCCGCGGCTCTAACAGTCCACCGGACTGTTATTCACTACCGCGTCGCTCGCTACGCTAACCTCGTCAGATGGAGGCATTG
>JAGAPJ010000007.1 GCA_017623315.1 Clostridia bacterium
AATTCCGAATTGCGCATTACGAATTCCGAATTTCGCGTCAGCGATAAATCCCAATTTATAAAGTAAAATACGCTAAAAACAAATGCATTGTTATAAAATTAACAAACTTTTCGCTAAAAACCTAAAAAATTACAAAAACTTTGACAAGATTTTAACAAATCTATTGACATTATAGTTTAAAGTGAATATAATGTATAGCGTACTTATTTTTTGGAGGTCATTATTATGGCAAGAGTTTACAATTTCAGCGCAGGTCCTTCTATGTTACCTGAAGAGGTTTTAAAAACTGCAGCAGAAGAAATGATGGAATATGGCACAAGCGGTCAATCGGTTATGGAAATGTCCCACCGTTCGAAAGAATATCAAGCAATTTTTGATGAGACAGAAGCTAACCTTCGTGAGATTATGAACATTCCTGACGATTACGCAGTTCTTTTCTTACAGGGCGGTGCATCTACCCAGTTTGCAATGCTTCCCTTAAACCTTATGAATAAAAACAAAAAGGCTGACTTTATTGTTACAGGTCAGTGGGCTAACAAGGCATATCAGGAAGCTGCACGTTATGGCGCTGCTCGTTTGGTTGCTTCATCTAAAGATAAAACCTTTAGCTATATCCCTAAGGTAGCCGCTGAAGATTTTGACAAGGATGCTGACTACGGTCATATTTGCTTCAACAACACCATTTACGGTACAAAGTATAACTACATCCCTGAAACAGGCGACGTTCCCCTTGTAGCTGACATTTCAAGCTGCATTTTGTCTGAACCTATCGATGTTACTAAGTTTGGCGTGCTTTATGCAGGCGCTCAGAAGAACGTTGCTCCCGCAGGCGTTACTATTGTAATTATCCGTAAAGACCTTATCGGTAACGCTATGGATATTACACCTACTATGCTCAAATACGATACACATTCCGAAAATGGTTCAATGTTCAATACTCCTCCTTGCTACTCAATCTACATTGCAGGTCTTACATTTAAGTGGATTAAGAAAATGGGCGGACTTGAAAAGATGAAGGAACTTAACGAAAAGAAAGCTAAACTTCTTTACGACTTCCTTGATAATTCCAAGATGTTCAAGGGTACAGTTGTTCCCGAAGACCGTTCACTTATGAACGTCCCATTTATTACAGGTAATGACGAGCTTGATGCTAAGTTTGTTGCAGAAAGCAAGAAGGCAGGCTTTGTTAACCTTAAGGGTCACCGCAGTGTTGGCGGTATGCGTGCATCTATCTATAATGCAATGCCTATCGAAGGCGTAGAAAAGCTTGTTGAATTTATGAAGAAATTCGAGGAGGAAAACGCATAATGTATAAGATTAAAACCTATAACAAAATTTCTAAATCGGGTTTAGAGGTTTTTGATGAAAAATATACAATTGGTGACGAGGTTGAAAATGCCGACGGTGCGATAGTTCGTTCCGCTGCTTTACACGACACCGAATTTCCTGAAAGCCTCAAAGCAATTGCCCGTGCAGGCGCGGGTACAAACAATATTCCGATTGACCGCTGCTCTGAACAGGGTATCGTTGTTTTCAACACTCCCGGTGCTAACGCTAATGCGGTTAAAGAGCTTGTTTTGGCAGGTCTTTTCTTATCGTCTCGCCGTGTTGTTTCGGGTATCGAATGGGCTAAAACCTTAAAGGGTAACGGTGCAGAAGTGGGTAAGATGGTTGAAAAGGGCAAGGGTGCTTTCGGCGGTCCTGAAATCAAGGGCAAAAAGCTTGGCGTTATCGGTCTTGGCGCAATCGGTGTTATGGTCGCAAATGCCGCTAATCACCTTGGCATGACCGTTTACGGTTACGACCCCTATTTGTCGGTTAAATCGGCTTGGAACTTAAACCACAACGCTGTTTATATTAACGACATTAACGAAATTTACGCAAACTGTGATTATATCACAATTCACGTTCCTCTTGTTGACAGCACCAAGAAAATGATTAACACCGATACTATCGCTAAAATGAAAGACGGTGTTCGTATTCTTAACTTCTCACGTGCGGCTTTAGTTGACGATGCTGCTATTATTGCTGCTCTTCAGTCGGGTAAGGTTGCTTCTTACGTGACCGATTTTCCAACTGACGAAGTTTTAGACGTTGAAGGCGTTATTGCTATTCCTCACTTGGGCGCTTCTACTCCCGAATCGGAAGACAACTGTGCTTCAATGGCTTCTAAAGAGCTTATCGATTACATCGAAAACGGTAACATTGTAAATTCAGTAAATCTTCCTGAAGTTACAATGCCCCGCAGTGGCGATCACCGTGTTTGTGTAATTCACAAGAATATCCCCAATATGATTACCAAAATTACAGGCCTTGTGTCTAGTGACGGTATCAATATTGAAAATCTTCTTAACAAATCACGAGGCGATTACGCTTACACTATGCTCGATATCGGTTCGGCTGATGTAGCTGTTCTTGAAAAGGAAATTAACGATATTGATGGTGTAATTCGTGTAAGAATTATTTAACGGTAAAAAACAAAACCGTAGATTTTTAGAAAGTCTGCGGTTTTGTTTTATAAAATTTACCACACAAAAAATAAACTTTTAAGCCTTTACATTTTAGGGTTTTTATTGTAAAATATTTAGTAATTACTGTGAGGTGAAAAGGCTTGAAGAATATAGTGATAATAGGTGGTGGCGCGGCAGGACTTATGGCTGCAATTAGTGCGGCTAATAAGTATCAAGGCGGCGGCGCCAAAATTGTTGTTATTGAAAAAAACAACCGTCCCGCACGCAAGGTTATGATAACCGGCAAGGGCAGGTGTAACGTATGCAATAATTGTGATATCGACACTTTAATTGCTAACACACCGCGAAATCCACGTTTTTTATATTCGGCCTTTTCAGCATTTACCCCGCAGGATACCATTGACTTTTTTGAAAATGCAGGCGTGCCACTTAAAACTGAAAGAGGCAACCGTGTTTTTCCTGTTTCGGATAAAGCGGTGGATGTTGTTGACGCTTTGGTTAACACTGCAAAAGCAAACGGTGTTATAATTATTAATGCTGAGGCTGATATAGTTTTGAACGAAAACGGTGCTATTATAGGCGTTAAGCTTGCAAACGGCGAGGTATTACCCGCTGACAGTGTTGTTATTGCAACGGGCGGTGTTTCTTACCCCGTTACAGGCTCTACAGGTGATGGCTATCGCTTTGCTAAAACTTTAGGGCATACTGTTACTGAGGTTGCAGGCTCGCTTGTACCTCTGAACTGTCACGAAGGCTTTTGTACTCATCTTTCGGGTCTAACCCTTAAAAATGTTACCTTATCGCTTTTTGAAAATGGTAAGAAAAAGCCTGCTTACAGCGAAATGGGGGAAATGCTTTTTACCCATTTTGGCATATCGGGTCCGCTTGTTTTGTCGGCTTCGGCTTACGTAAGGCAGGGTAAGGAATATATCGTTTTGATAGATTTAAAGCCCGCGTTAAGTATGGAAATGCTTGATAGCCGTATTTTAAGGGATTTTTCAGAGCTTCAAAACAAGGATTTTATCAATTCGCTTGATGGTTTATTACCCAAAAGCCTTATACCTGTTGTTGTAAAGCTTTCAGGTATCGAAAGGGATAAAAAGGTTAATCAAATAAGCCGTGAAGAACGCATGCGTCTTTGTGAGGTTATAAAAAAGCTTCCGCTACACATTACAGGGCTTCGTCCTGTTGAGGAGGCAATAATCACCCGTGGCGGTGTTTCGGTTAAGGAAATTAACCCCGCTACAATGGAATCAAAGCTTATAACAGGGCTATTCTTTGCGGGCGAGGTTATTGACGTTGACGCCTTTACGGGCGGCTTCAATTTGCAAATTGCTTTCTCAACCGGTTTTCTTGCCGGTCAAAACGTTTGAGAGGAGAATAAGACTTGATTTCTGTTGCTATTGACGGTCCTGCAGGCGCGGGAAAAAGCACACTTGCACGAAAGGCTGCAGCGCAGCTTGGCTTTATTTACGTTGATACAGGTGCACTTTATCGCACCGTTGGTCTTAAATTTTCAAAAATGGGTGCTGATACTCAGCTTAACTGTGATATCTCATCGGTTTTGGCTGAAACCACGGTTGATATCCGTTTTGTAGACGGTGAACAGCGTGTGTTTTTGGACGGTGTGGACGTAAGCGAAGAAATTCGCACCCCTGTCGCGTCTATGATGGCTTCCGCCGTTTCGGCTAAGAGTGAAGTAAGAGCATTCCTTTTAGAAATGCAAAGAAAGCTTGCTAGGGATAACGACGTTTTAATGGACGGACGCGATATTGGCACGGTGGTTTTGCCTAATGCTACGGTTAAAATTTTCCTTACCGCCTCGGCTGAGGAACGTGCACGTCGCCGTTATGACGAGCTTATAGCTAAGGGTATGACGGTTACCTTTAAAGAGGTTTATGATGATATGGTACAGCGCGACTATGCCGACTCACACCGTGAAATTGCCCCATTAAAGCAAGCCGATGATGCTGTTTTAGCTGATACAACAGGGCTTCAGCCTGAACAGTCGCTTGAGCTTATTTTAAATATTGTTAAGGAAAGAATATAATGAACATTAAACTTGCTAAAACCGCAGGCTTTTGCTTTGGCGTTAACCGTGCGGTCAACACAGTTTATGATTTAATAGAAAAGGGCGAAAGGGTTTGCACCTTAGGTCCTATTATACACAACCCACAGCTTGTTGATGAATTAATAACAAAGGGCGTAAGGATTGTTTCATCACCCGATGAGGTGAATACAGGCGAGGTGCTTGTAATTCGTTCGCATGGGGTTGAGCAGTCGGTTATTGATTATTGCGAAAATAATAGTATCCGTTATATTGATGCTACTTGTACTTTTGTTTCAAAAATACACAAAATCGTTAATGAAAAAAGCCGCGACGGTTACATTGTTATTGTCGCAGGGGACATAAATCATCAAGAGGTTAAGGGTATTGTAGGTCACAGTTTGGGCGAAACTCACGTTATTAGTGACGAGTCTGAACTTGAAAATTTGTTAATAGATGAGTCGAATTTTGTCGACAAAAGGGTGATTTTGGTCTCTCAAACCACTTTTAATAAAAAAGTTTGGGAAAAAATTGAAAAAAATCTAAAAAAAGTGTGTACAAATGCAGAAATTTTTGATACAATATGTAATGCAACTGCAATGAGACAGCAGGAGGCTTTTGAACTCGCAAAGGATAGCGACGGTGTTGTTGTTATCGGTGGTAAGGGTAGTTCAAACACGGCAAAGCTTTTTGACGTTTGTCGGACTAACTGTTCGAAGACATATTGGGTCGAAACTGCTGACGAGCTTAATATCAGTAATTTTTCCAATTGTGAAAACATTGCTGTTGTTGCGGGTGCTTCTACACCTGCAGGTATAATAAAGGAGGTTTTAAAAACCATGACAGAAAATTTACAACCGGTTGAACAACTTGAAGAGGAAGCTCAAGTTGTTACCAAAAGCTTCGAAGAAATGACAGACGAGGAAGCGTTCGAAGCTTCACTCAACAGCTTAACAAGTGACCAGAAGGTTACTGGCGTTGTTATCGCTGTTAATTCCTCTGAAATCACAGTGGACATTGGAAGAGGAGTTACTGGCTATATAACAGCAAATGAATATTCTTCTGACCCCAGCGTTAACCTTGTTGATGAAGTTAAGGTGAATGACGAACTTAACCTTATCATTATGAAAATAAGTGATATGGAAGGTACCGCAATGCTTTCAAAGCGTCGTTATGATGCTATTGCCGGTTGGGACAATATAAAAGCTGCTAAAGATTCTGGCGAAATCCTTAAGGGTGTTGTTCGCGAAGTAATCAAGGGTGGCGTAGTTGTTTACGTTGACAACGTTAAGGTGTTTATCCCCGCATCTCAGGCAACCGCTTCCAGAAATGATTCTCTTGAAGATTTAAAGGGGAAGGAAGTTTCTTTCCGTGTTATCGAAATCGGCCGCGGCCGCCGTGCTATCGGTTCTATTCGTAGCGTACTTCGCGAAGAAAAGAAAGCTGCTGAAGAAAAGATTTGGGCTAACATCGCAGTAGGCGACCGTTTCACAGGTACCGTTAAGTCACTTACAAGCTATGGCGCGTTTGTTGACATCGGCGGTGTTGATGGTATGGTTCATATTTCTGAACTTTCTTGGGCGCGCATTAAGAACCCTGCTGAAGTTGTTTCAGTTGGCGATACTGTTGAAGTATACGTTAAGGACCTTGACACTGATAAGAAAAAGATTTCTCTTGGCTACAAGAAGGCTGAGGATAACCCCTGGGCAATATTCCAAAACAATTATAATGTTGATGATGTTGTTAAGGTTACCATTGTTAGCATGACTACATACGGTGCATTTGCTCGTATCATCCCCGGTATTGACGGTCTTATTCACATTTCTCAAATCGCTAACAAGCGTATCAATAAGCCCGCTGATGAATTAACCATCGGCCAGGAAGTTGAAGCTAAGATTACTGCTATCGACCTTGAAAAGAAGCGTATCAGCCTTTCTATCCGTGCATTATTGCCCGAAGAAGAAGCTGCTCCCGCTGAAGAAGTAGTTGAAGAAGCAGTAGAAGCTCCCGCTGAAGAAGTTGCTGAATAATTAGAGTAAAATTTAAAACCTCCGACATTGTCGGAGGTTTATTTTTATGTATTTATCTTCCGGTAAAATCATGTTCAACCGTTATTACACAGCAAAAGGTTGGGTTAATAAGTTTTGCAATTTGTGAAATTTTTTCTTTAAGCTCTTTTTCGGGAAGTGTAAAGTTTTGGGGCATAACTACATCAAACACAAGGTTTGTTTGAGTGTCAGCCATAGGTGTCATACGGAAGTCGTGCAGTGTCAGGTTTTCGTCAATAACTTTTATTCCGTCACTAAGCTGTGAACGCACAAAGTTAACCTGTTCGTTGTTAATGTCCATAGGGTCCATATGAATAACTAATGAAACGCCCAATTCATCGTAAATTTTCTTTTCGCAAAGGTCAATTTGTTCGTGGCACTGGACAATATCAATATCCTGTGGAACTTCAACGTGTACTGAAGCAAAAAGCCTACCTGGGCCGTAGTTGTGCACTATAAGGTCGTGTATACCCACAAAATCATCATAAGCTAATATGCTGTTTTCAATATCGGTTATAAGGTCGGAAGAGGGCGGCTCACCTAAAATGCGGTTTAGAGTTTCTTTAGCAGCATTAATGCCTGCAAAAAGAATGAACAATGCTACTGCAATACCCATTACAGCGTCAAGATTAAATTGTACGGGTACAAATTTGCTAACTGCAACCGAAAGTAAAATAACGGCAGTTGCAACCGAATCGTTAAGTGAGTCTTGTGCGGTGGCAAGTAAGGCTTCAGATTCAATTTTTTTGCCGAGCTTACGGTTAAAGAGGAAAAGCCAAAGTTTGAATATAACCGAAACAGCTAAAACAATTATTGAAGCTAATGAATATGTAGGCATTGGTGTGCCATTGATTAAAGCACCAACCGATGTTTTCATAAGCTCGAAGCCGACAAGCAAAATTAAAATTGCCACAATAAATGCTGACATATATTCGATTCTGCCGTGACCGAAGGGGTGGTCCTTATCGGCAGGCTTGTTTGCAAGCTTAAAACCGAGAATGGTTATAACCGACGAGCCCATATCCGAGAGGTTGTTAAAACCGTCAGCAACAATCGAAATACTATGGGTAAGCGCACCAACGGTAATCTTAAAAACGCAAAGCAAAAGGTTACAAATAATGCCCACAATACCGCTTAACGACCCGTATTGTTCGCGTGTGGTGTTGTCTTTGACGTTGTCGGGGTTTTTAATAAAAAGATGGGTTAGAAGCCTTGTCATTATATCTTAGCCCCTTTAGCGCCCTTTGTACCGAATGATATGCCCGATAGAATATTGGTATCAATGGTATAGGTGATATTTTCGCGACCACGCTGACGGCGGAAAGCAAGGTCTATCATACGGTCGATAAGCTGGGTATACTTAACGCCTGTTGCTTCCCACAAATAGAAAGCAAGTGAGCCGGGAATTGTATTAATTTCGTTAGCGTAAACTGTGTTGGTAGTGGTATCAATCATAAAGTCGATTCTGACAACACCGTTAGCGCCAATGGTTTTAAATATCTTACAAGCCAAATCACGAATTTCGTTGGATTTTTCCTCACTTAAATCAGCAGGGATTTTACGGCCTAATGATGCCATACCCTTACTTTGACCGCCGTTTTTGGAATTGGCCATATATTTATCCTCATAGGATAAAATTTCATCATTCATAAAGGGCTCTTCACAAACGCTGGCTTCACATTCGTCAGCATTGCCTATAACCGAGCAGTTAATTTCACGAAGGGAAGTAATTGCTTTTTCGACTAAAACCTTGTCAGCAAAGGAAATAGCAAGCATTATGGCTGAATCAAGCTCGTTTTCGTCATTAACCTTAGTAATACCAACGCTTGAGCCAAGGTTTACGGGCTTAACAATAAGGGGAAAGCCAATTTCTTTTGCAATTTTTTCGCAAATAGCTTCCTTGTTGGCAACATATTCACGCGCACGGAAGGTAATGCAGTCCAAAACGGGAAGATTAGCATTTTTAAGCACGTCTTTAAATACCGCTTTATCCATACCCACAGCTGATGAAATAATATCACAACCGACATAGGGAAGATTTAAATATTCAAAAAAGCCTTGAATTGTGCCGTCTTCACAATTAGTGCCGTGAACAACGGGGAAGGCAACGTCAATGATGATAGGGCTTTCCTTTTTAAACATTTTCTTTTCAATATCGCGCATTACAACATTTTCGCCCTCGCGCACAAAATAAATCTTTTTGCATTTCTTTAAAAGATCAGGTAAATTGCGGTATTCTTCAATAGTGAAAAGGGCGTCACCTGTATACATTTCGCCATTTTTGGTAACATAAACGGGGGTTACGTCATATTTTTCACGGTTAATAGCGCGCATTGCCTGAACGGCGGAAATAATTGATACCTCGTGTTCAACACTGCGGCAACCGTAAAAAACAGCAACATTTGTTTTCATTTTTATCACCTTAATTTAAATAATTGTCGGGTAAATCGTTTTCAAAAAGCACAACGGTATTACCGTCGGCAAAGCGGTTGTAAATTTCCATTGCTTCTTTAAATGAAGCGGTAATATATAAATTTTCCTTTGGAAAATCGGTTGTTTTAACCGCATCAGCCATAGGCTTTGAACGGTTAATACCAACCAAAATTATAATGTCGGCATTTTTGGCGGCTTCTAGTCCCAAATTAAAGTTGCATTCATATTCTTTTTCGCCAAGCTCAATAAGACCGGGGGTGACGACAACCTTTTTCATACCGTCAAACGAGCCAAGCACTCTAACAGCCTCCAAGCAACCCTCGGGGTTGGAATTATAGGCGTCGTCAATGAGTAACGAGCCCTTATTAAACGGCTTCATTTCAAGGCGGTGTTCAGCGGGTTTAAGTGAAGCAACGGCATATTTAATATCGTCGGGGGAAACGCCCAATTCGTAAGAAAGTGCAACCGCGCCGATAATATCAATAATACTGTGAAGACCTAAAAGCTTGGTGTTAAGGTCAATTTTAATATCTTTAATGTGTACCGTAAAGCTACTACCAAATTTGCCATAGCTTATATTGTCGGCATAATATTCAAAGTTGGGGCTTGTGCCGTAAATTTTGCAGTCTCTATCAAGTTGACGAGCAATTTCGGCACTGTCGCCGTTTGCAAAAAGCATACCGCCTGCTTTTTTAACATGTTCCTCTAACTCAAACTTGGTTTTATAAACGTTTTCAATTGTTTTAAAGGTTTCAAGATGCTGTGGACCGACTGAGGTAATAAGCCCATGGTGCGGCTTTGCAATAACGCAAACCTCGTTAATATTGCCAACCTCTTTAGCGCCCATTTCGCAAACAAAAATTTGGGTTTGGGGTTTAAGCATTGTGCGAATAGTACGTACAACACCCATTGGTGTGTTAAAGCTGTGCGGTGTGCACATAACGTTAAATTTTTCACTTAAAATGCGGGTTAAAATAAACTTTGTGGTGGTTTTACCGTAGCTACCCGTAACACCAACAACAATTAAGTTTTTATGGGCTTTAATAATGCGCTTTGCATCATTTATATACCAAGCATTTACAAGCGCTTCAATCGGTGAATTTAAAATTCGGCAAATAAGTGTTAATAGTGGAGAAAGCATTGCAATAAATACAGGTGCAAAAAAACTGTATTTTACGAAAGCACCCAAAACCACAAGCCCAGCCGACACCAAAAATGCGGTAACGAATAAGCGTTTAACACGTGCGGTAAGTGCAAGCGCCTTGACCGATTTTTTTTGCATTTTAATTGCGGTGTTAAGGCGAAAGGCAAAAATTATAACCGCAAGAATAAAAGCAGGAATATAAAGTTTAAACCAAAGTAACGCTGATACACCCGACGCAAAGATAATATCAAAAATTAACCTTGTTCGGTAAAAGGGGAACACCCATTTTAAATAGCGTGAAATGTAATAAGAATTTTGTTGAAGCATTTGGTACTGGCGTACAACCGAGCACAGCCCCGATGCCGCAATAAATGCGAGGGCTAAAATAAAGAAAATATCCATAAAAAACCTCTTAACTCAAAAAGCTGTTAATAATTGCCTGCGCTTCAAAGGGGCGTTCACAAAATGAATAGTGTCCCGTGCCTTTAATAACACAAAGGCCGCAGTCTTTAATTTTAGATTCAATAATTTTTGCATCGCTTAGTGGTGTTGCGGTGTCATTTTCGCCCCAAATAAGAAGGGTGGGGGCTTTTATATTACCAATAATATCGCGCAAATCGGTGTTAACTAGGCTAACTAAAGTTTTACGCAAAACCTCGGGTGCGGCGTTATAATCTGCCGAGCCATAGTAAGCGCGTGCTTTATCCAAAAGACCTGCACTGAAGTTTTTAATAATCGGCAAGGTCAAAAACCACTTAATAACCTTAAAGCTTTTAGCCTTAAATTTTTGTTTAAAGCTTTTTTTAGGAATAAGCCCTGCCGAGTCGAGCAGTACAATTTTAGGTGGGTTAACCATACCCTCGGCCGCCATTTTAAGCGTAACACGACCGCCGTGCGAATGCCCGAACATTATGGGGTCTTTAATGTCTAATGCCGCCATAAATTTAAGCACGAAAGCGCAGTAATCATCAAGTGTCCAAGGGTTTTTCATAGTGTCCGACCCGTCACAGCCTGGGAAGTTTAGCGCAACCACACGGTAGCGGCTTTTTAAAAGATTTATAATACCGTTATAAACCGTGTATGATGAATTCCAACCGTGAAGCAAAAGCACGGGTTGACCGCTGCC
>JAGAPJ010000073.1 GCA_017623315.1 Clostridia bacterium
AACAATACAAGCTTCAACCAATTAAACGATTTGCTTATTGCAGCTCGTGAACTCACGCCTGAACAAATTGAGCTTCTTACCGCAATGGCAACAAATATGAAATCAAAGTAATTGGTATGTTCTTAAACTTGCAAAATACCTCCCGTAACATTAAAGTTTGTTACAGGAGGTATCAGTTATGAACTATATTAAACATGTATCAATTAAATTCGCAAAAAACCACAAGCTTTACGGTAAAGAAATTACCCTAAAGAAACTGCTGTTCGCAGCAAAACAAAACGGCTATGTTGTCAAAAACTACAGCACATCCGCTCACATGATGATTATGCTCGGCGTTTATGAACGGGCTGTGAAATCTTCATCCGTTGCAGTAATCGAAGGGAAAGGCGACGTGTATATCTTTATAGATGATTCTATGTCGGAACAAAAACAACTATTCGCCTTGGCGCACGAGCTCGGCCACATCCAGCTTAAGCACGACCCGCAAAAGCAGGGCAAACGACAATTTGAACGCGAAGCAAATTTGTTTGCTCATTATCTTCTTGACTCTGACTATGACATAAAACGGATTTTCAACATAATTAAAATTCTTATAGCCGTACTCTGTTTGCTCTTCTCTTCTATATTTTGCTTGCTTTGCTATGATATTTTCTTGCCCCAAGCAAATAACAGTCAGCCAACACAACAAAATCAGGCGTCAAGCCAAAACTCAGCGCCTTCGGATAATACGTCAACTGTTTTCTATTACACACCGCACGGTAAAGTTTATCATATATACCGTGACTGTCACCACATACGCAATTCTAACAATGTGCGCGCTACAACAACCGCGGTTAATGGTATTGAGCGCATTTGCTCGGCTTGCGAAAAGAGATATTACAACCGCTAAAAACCAAAAACTGCCGCTTTATAAAAAATATTGCGGCAGTGCAATAGATTATTATCGAAATAAGGAATTTATATGAATTTTATTGCAAATATTTATATCTTTCTATTTGGAACTATTTCCCCTGTCATTTTATTACTGCTTTCTATTTTTTTCTTAGTGCTCATTTTCAATAGTTGGTCTTGCGAACGTAATACAATAGCTAATAAAATTTTAGGAAAAAGCCGCGCCAGAGTTATCATAACATACTTGCTACTGTTTTTTATGATTATATTTAGCAACTTTGATATGTTTGCTTTGTTCGGCGGCAGTGATATTAGATTTATGTCCGATGGCCGATATTGTTATAACGTCGAAATATCGAGAAATTATGGTGATAACACTTATACTCTTCCCGCTTCTATATACAAAGAAACAAATGGTTTCGGAAAATCTAAATATTATATTGAAAAAGTTTTCTTCAAAAACGGTGGCTACCTGGTATTTGATGAAGAGGATTACATCGCTCTAAATGATTATAATTACTTAGTTGACCAAAACGGCGAAGAATGGACAGTTAAGTTGAGTAATCAACATGCAAATCATAAAGATGTTTCCGAATCAAAACCTATCTCTTTTTGGGGTGTTGTATTAGCCCTTTTTGAGTCAATTGCCTTATCCTTATTCACATTATTGCATCTACCAAATATCAAAGGTAACACTAAGGCATTTAGAAAAAATTCGGAACGGTTATTTAATATTCTTTCTGAATTAATTGACAATTATGAAGATAAGTTTAAACCAAGTTGCAAAGATGATATTTCAAAAATTCTAATCCAAAAAATCGAGGCTGCTAAAGAAGAAATTTCTGAATGGAAAGATTTTGATACGGATTATATAAGAATAGCACATTCTATGCTAGCAAACACTTCTTTTGAGATGCTTGTAAGCGGAAAATACCATATATATGCCGGACATTTAGATCCTATGAGTTGCGCCCATAATTTAATGTTAATATATAACAAAAGTATGGACTACGCTGTAAAAATTAACGAAATAAATCTTGAAACCCAAGAAGCAGAATATGAGCTTTTACAAAAGCAGATTTCAACAATGGGATAATATATTTTTGCACTCAACTGCAAAACCACAATAAAATAAAAAACTCCGCCGCGGTGCTACCAACACCAAGACGGAGCTTTAAAATCACAAAAACGAGGTGAAAATCAATGCTTACCGCTGCCGCTTATATCCGTGTGTCAACGGATGACCAACTTGAATTCAGCCCTGACAGTCAATTAAAGGTTATCCGCGACTATGCCGAAAAAAATAATATAGCTTTGCTTGAAGACTGCATTTTTATGGAAGACGGCGGCAAATCGGGTAAAAGCATGGCAAAGCGTGACCGCTTCCTTGAGCTTATTGCGCTTTCAAAAAAGAAGCCTAAACCCTTTGATATGATTCTTGTATGGAAGTTTAGCCGCTTCGCTCGCAACCAGGAAGAAGCCATCACTTTAAAATCTATGCTCAAGCGTAACGGCATTGACGTTGTTTCAATTTCCGAGCCACTACCCGAAGGCGCTTTTGGCGACCTTGTAGAAAGAATTATTGAATGGACCGACTCATACTATCTTGTAAACCTCAGCCAAGAGGTTAAACGCGGTATGAAGGAGCGAGCTTCCCGTGGACTTCCTGTAGCTCCCCCACCCATTGGTTATGATTCTAAAGATAATCAGTATATCCCTAACGCCGATGCGCAGTATATAAAAGGAATATTCACCGATTACCTTAACGGCCTGGGCCTTCGTGCAATTGCAGTTAAATACGGTGATTTAGGTATGCGCACTACCCGTGGTAATATGCCTGATAACCGCTGCATCGAATATATGCTCCGAAACCCCGTATATATCGGCAAAATCCGCTGGAGCCTTGACGGCCGAGCAGCTTCCACCCGTCATTATGATAACCCTAACATAATGATTACTGACGGTAAACACGAAGCGATAATATCCGAAGAACTTTTTAATGCAGTTCAAGATAAACTAAATGCTCAAAAGCGTATGTATGGTAAATATCAACGCCGTGAGCAAACGGTCAATTATATGCTCAAAGGTTTAGTCCGTTGCTCAGAATGTAACTCCACATTAATATTGGTTAATACCAAATGCCCGGCGTTTCAATGTCACAGTTATGCAAAGGGTTCTTGCAAGATATCACACTGCATTTCACTTAATAAAGCAAATAAAGCAATTATTGATTACCTTGAAGAAGTGATTAAAAACGATAACTTTAATGTTTCGGCCACAAACACCGATTCCGCTGCCGAGGAATATGCCGATTATTCCCGCTTAATTGAAAATGAAAAAGCCAAACTTAACCGTGTAAAAATGGCTTATCAGAACGGCATCGACACCCTTGAGGAATACAAACAAAATAAAGCAAAAATCCTTGAAAATATTTCAAAATTCGAAAAGCTTTTAACAAAAGCCCCCGCACCAAAAATCAACGCAAAGGAATATTCAAAAAAGGTGCTCGGTGTATTAAAGGTGGTCAAAGACCCAAAACAAACCGAAGCAGCCAAAAACGCCGCCCTGCGAACGATTATTGAAAAAATAGTCTTCATAAAGCGCGAAAACAAATTTGAAATATATTTCCATTAAAAATCGTATATCCAAATGCACTACGCACCACCGTATTGACTTATTATGATTTGTGCGTATTTTGGATTGCGGTTTTTAATGTTTACGGGATACTGTAATTTCTTTTCATATTGCCACATTAATTATACCTCCATATATTCCCAAGGCCATTTACCGTCAAGCCATTTCCAACAGCCGTTTGATGTCACGTCATTGGGAGTAACGATATATTCGCCAAACTGTGCTTCATAATCTTTAATAAGCTCTGCCCGTTTAAAACGGTAATCCTTTAAAAGTGTCATTGCTTTTTGGTTTGTGGGATGGGTATCTAAAAACAATACAAGCTCGTGAATAGCAAAATCAAGAGCGTGTATTTTCTTTTTTAGTTCATATTTTTTATTCATTTATAATTACCCCCATAATAAAACGGCTTTGTAATATTCGGGAAAAGTGAACCGTTTTCGAAAGCCTTTGTCTCGTCGTAAACGTAGTCAAGCGGTTGCATATTAACAAAAGCCATTGTTAAAACATCCTGTGTTGATTGCATTTCAGGGGGATTACAAGGATTTGTGTCAAAACACACCTGGGGTTTAGAAACCATATTGTCGTCATTCATAACAACACGGTTCGTAAAATCATTAAAACTAAACATTCTTCTATCCAAATTTAATTCTCCTTTAAATTTTTTCGCTTGTCCTATAACAGTATATTTTGTTTTGCATAAAAGGTTACCGAAAAATACAAAATAATATGGATAAATACAAAAAGTTTTTATTGTAAAATATTGACTTTTAATGTATAATGTAGGTAAATAGGCGTAATTTTTTAAAATTTATAAAAAATTACTAAAATTTTATTTAAAAAACTTTTTAAGGCTTAAGGGAGGTGCCTGTTTAATGTTTGAAACTTTTTTAGCTAAGGCTGACTTTGTCGGCACGGGAATGGAAATGCCATATACTGTGCTTATTGGTATTGCCGCTGTTTTTACCGGTCTTATTTGCATTGTTTTACTTTGCAAAATTGTCGGTTTAATTTGTGGCAAAGCCAAGAAGGTAGAAAAGCCTGCGCCTGCTGTAGAAG
>JAGAPJ010000074.1 GCA_017623315.1 Clostridia bacterium
AACCGGTATGTAGTGATGGCGAATAAGGTCAGTAATAGGCTCAATATTAACGTCGGTAATTGTGCCGACATAACCTAAACGCTTGTCTTTAGGCTGGGCAGTAATCATTTTGCCGTCAATACCCGAAATACCCATTGCCTTGCCGCCCTTCATTTGTAAAAGGTTTACAAGGCTTTTGTTAATTTTACCTGCAAGCACCATTTGAACAACCTCGGCAGTTTCCCTGTCGGTAACACGAAGACCGTCAACAAAAACGGTTTCTTTGCCGATTTTTGCCAAAGTTTCGGTGATTTCAGGACCACCGCCGTGAACTAGAACAATTCTTACACCGATAAGGCGTAAAAGGATAATATCCTCCATAACCTGCTGTTTTAATTCTTCGTTTATCATAGCGTTTCCGCCGTATTTTATTACAATTGTTTTTTTATTGTATTGCTGAATATACGGAAGCGCCTGAGTAAGTATTTCGGCACGCTGCGCGTTGGTAATATTTAAAGACATTTTGTTTCCTCCAAATAAAGACTTACAGGCGAGCAGTAAATTGCTCGCCCAAAATATTAGGTACGGTAGTCACCGTTTATTTTAACATAATCGTAAGTGAGGTCACAGCCCCAAGCGGTAGATAAAGCGTCACCGCTGTTAAGGTTTACAAGAATTTCAATTTCGCTTTCCAAAAGGATTTCCTTTGCCTTTTCCTCCGAAAAGTCAACCCCTGCGCCGTTTTTGCAAACTAAAATTTCGCCCTTTTTCGACCTAAAGCAAACGTCAATTTTATTAACGTCTACCTTTGCTCCCGAATAACCAATAGCGCACAGCACTCTGCCCCAGTTGGCATCGGCACCGAACATTGCTGCCTTTGTCAAAGCCGAGCAGACAACCGATTTCGCAACAACCTTTGCAATTTCAAGGCTTTCGCCACCTGTCACCTTGCATTCGAGTAATTTCGTTGCACCCTCACCGTCGGCCGCAATTTTTCTGCAAAGGTCAACGCATACTGTGTTAAGTGCCTTCATAAATACATCAAACTCTGCACCGTCAGAGGTAATTTCTTCATTTTCTGCCATACCGTTTGCCAAAACCACTACCATATCGTTAGTTGAGGTATCGCCGTCAACCGATACCATATTAAAGGTGGTCTGAATATCGGTTGAAAGTGCTTTTTGAAGCATTTGGGACGAAATCGCACAGTCGGTAGTAATAAACACAAGCATTGTTGCCATATTGGGATGAATCATACCCGAGCCCTTTGCAATGCCGCCAATTTTACAGGTTTTACCGCTGATTTCAAATTCAACCGCAATTTCTTTCATTTTGGTGTCGGTGGTCATAATACCCTCAGCCGCAAAATTACTGTTTTTACCCAAGCCGTCAACCAATTCGGAAATACCATTTTGGATGGGTGTAATATCAAGCGGTTGACCAATAACACCTGTGGAAGCAACCACAACGTCATTTGCACCAATTCCAAGCTCTTTGCTTAAAATTTCGCAGGTTTTTGTAGCAATTTCAATACCGTTTGCATTACAGGTATTGGCATTGCCGCTGTTGCAAATAACAGCCTGTGCCTTGCCGTTTGCAATATTGCTTTTTGTAACCTGAAGCGGTGCGCCTTTTACAAGGTTGGTAGTATAAACCGCAGCCGCATTAGCAGTCTTTTCGCTGTAAATTAAGCTTAAATCCCTTTTTGTTTTGTTTTTTCTGATACCGCAATGAATACCGTTTGCAGTAAAGCCCTTTGCAGCACAAACGCCGCCGTTAATAATTTTCATATAATTCTCCTATATATCTAAGCCTTCTGTTAAATCGGCACCAATCACCAAATTCATACATTCTATCGCCGCGCCCGAAGCACCTTTGCCTAGGTTATCATAGCGAGCTATAAGTAGTATCCTGTTCTCATTACCCGAAACCGAAATCTCCATACTGTCCTTCATTTCAAGTCTATTTGCCGAACAGAAGCCATTTTCATCGAAATCTTCAACATATTTTACTATGGGTCCTGCGTATTTTTCTTTGTAGGCACTTTTTATATCTTCTACACTAAACCCATCATTAAGCTGGGATTTAAACAAAGGTACAGTCACTTCCATTCCACTGTAAAAAGCACCAACTATCGGCAAAAATGCAGGACCATTTTCTATACCCGAAACTGCCTTCATTTCAGGTAGATGCTTGTGGCTCTGTGTAAGTCCGTACTGGCGTGGAGCTTCAAGCAGTGGATCCCGCTCCATTGATTCATAATCGGCAATCATTTTTTTGCCGCCGCCCGAATAACCGGTAAGTGAAGTGCAGGAAAGCAGAATATCCTTACCGATTATCCCCTTTTCTACAAGAGGATAAATGAGCGAAACAAATCCACTGGCGTGACAGCCGGGGTTTGCAATACGCTTAGAATTTTTTATTTTTTTCTCGTGTTCTTTAGATAATTCGGGAAAACCGTATGTCCAATCAGGGTTGGTTCTATGAGCAGTAGATGCATCAATTACCACCGTTTCGGGATTTTCTATTAAAGATACCGCTTCTATTGCCGCCGCATCAGGAAGGCACAAAAACGCAATATCCGCGTTGTTAATGGCTTCACGTCGTGCGGTAGTATCCTTACGATTTTCTTCCGATAAAATAATCAGTTCAATATCCGTTCTATTAGAAAGACGTTCCTTTATGCGAAGACCTGTTGTGCCTGCGCTTCCGTCAATGAATACCTTTTTCATTTAAAAACTCCGTAAAATACTTGATTTGT
>JAGAPJ010000075.1 GCA_017623315.1 Clostridia bacterium
CACATTGTTGACCGCGTAGGCGGTGGCGACAGCTTTGGCGGCGGACTTATTTATTCACTTCTTTCAGGTAAAACAAGTCAGGAAGCAATTGAATTTGCAGTAGCTGCTTCTGCCCTTAAGCATTCAGTTGAAGGCGACTATAACCGCGTATCTGTGGCCGAAGTTGAAAAACTTGCAGGCGGCGATGGAAGCGGCCGTGTTCAAAGATAGTTATAGATAAAATAAAAACCGCAGTTCAAACTGCGGTTTTTATTTTATAATATTATTTTACACGGGTATAAATTGTTTCTTCACTATCAGTAATGATTTTAAGAGTATTATCGTTGATAAAGGTATACTGAGTTTCAACAAAAGGTGTATCATCCGATTTAACTAGTAATACATCTTCAACGAATTTATACTCGGCAATAAAAGTGAATAAATTATCATATTCTAATTCTAAAGACGCGATAGCATCTTCAACATATTCATCAAGTGTCATACCAATTTGTTCTTCAAAATCGGTTTGTGTAATATTTTGCGCAGCAATTTCATCAAGTAATGCCTGTTTGGTCGCGGCAACTAAAATGGGATAAATTTCCGCACTATCAGCTCGCTCAATCAGTGTACCGCTTGTTGTGAATTCAGTATTTAACGTAATTTCAAGCGGGCCTTCAAGATCGATACCTTGGTCGGCAAGAATCGGTGCAAGATCACCTTTAGCGGTCCATTTACCGACTATCAGTTCTTTAGCGCTCTTTTTAACCGGTTCGGGTTTTACTACAGGCTTATTTTCAGGTTTACTTTCTTCTTGCTTGTTTTCCTCGGGCTTATTTTCAGGCTTGCTTTCTTCCTTTTTGTTTTCTTCAGGCTTACTTTCGGTAGTGGTGTTATCCTCACTAGGTGTCGAAACCGTAGGTTTTGAAGTATCATCGGGCTTGCTGTTTTCATTGTTCTTATTCTTGTTGCAAGCTGAAAGTGTAAACACTAAAGCAGTAATAATTGTTAATGCGAATAATTTACTAAATATTTTCATTAATTTCCACTTCCTTGGTGTATTTTAAGTGTGTTATAATTATAACTGTAACAAAAATCAAAGTCAATTACAAAATAATTACGATTTTATTACAAAATATTACCAACTCTACGGTTAGTTTGTTTATTTTATAGGGTTTTAAGGATATAATTTGTTTGAAAGGAGAGCTGAAATATGGACAGTAAGAAAATTGGATGCTTTATAGCAAAAAGAAGAAAGGAATTAGGTCTGACTCAACTAGACCTCGCAAACAAATTAAATATTACCGACCGAGCCATTTCAAAATGGGAAAACGGCCGAGGTATGCCTGATATATCACTTATTAAACCATTATGCGATGAATTAGAAATAACTGTTAATGACCTTTTAAGCGGTGAAAAGCTTCAGGAAAATGAAATTAAAGCTAAATCAGAGGAAAATATAATCAACACGCTTGATTATTCAAAGAAAAAGCAAAAGAATTATATTAAAATAATTATCGCAACTACTGTTATAATAATAATACCAATTATTACACTGTTTTCTATGTTTTTAATTGATTTTAACCGAATGCGAAATAACGAGCAGGTGGTTTTCAGCACTTGGGGGTTTAAATATACCGCACCGATTGATTTAAGCAGTGAGAAAATTGAAATAGCAATTGAAAAGTATATGGAAAACAGAGAAACACCAAAGCATAATGAAAGGTATTTTATTGCAAGTCATATTTATCTTATTGATGAAACCCTTAAAAAAACCGAATATGGAGTTTACGCTTGGATTAAGGGAGAAAGTTGG
>JAGAPJ010000076.1 GCA_017623315.1 Clostridia bacterium
ATTTTCGTTACAGGTTAAAACCAAATAAAAGCCGTCTTTATCGTCGGGAATTATATCACCGTCCGAAATGTCGGTATTTTTCATAAGGTCAATTGTTTTTGTAAGCTCGCCATTTCTATTTAAAAATGCAATTTTAAGCTGGGTTGTCGGGTAGGGTGTTCCCGCAAATAAAACGGCATATTCAACACCGATTTGCGCAACATCCTGTACTATACCTTCGCAAGCGACGTTATAATATTCTTTAACCCATTCAACACGAAAATCACTGCTTATTTTGGTAATGTATGGTGGATTATACGAAGCGGCAATATAACCGCCGTCGCTGCAGGCGGCAATTTTGTCATAACCGTTGCCGTCGCTGAATAAATGCTCTTTTTTAATTTTTCCGTTACTGTCGCATATACGCAAAACAGATAAGCTTTGGTCGTAGGTATATTTAACACCTACCGCCGCAAAGTCACCGTTTTTTAAAGGGAGAATATCCTTATATACAACGTCATCACCGACCGAATATACAACATTGGGCAAAGTGCTTTTGGGTTGGGTTGCAGTATCCGACGGTTGACTGTTTTTGTTGTCGGTTTGCGGCTTTTTGCAGCCGCAAAGGTATGTAAAAAGGGTTAAAATTAAAATTATTGATATAAGTTTTTTCATTATATTGCCTCCTGTTTTTTTATTAAAGCAAAAGCATTTACAACTAAAACCGCAACCGAAAGTAAAATGTAAAATAGTCGGGAGTATTTTAAAAATGATATTTTCTGTACTAAAATGTATAGCGCTATTATATAGACTTGGGGTGGAATTAGCACAAAAGCAATTAACAAAAGCGAAACAAATACACAAAGAAAAATATTAATTATTGGGCTTTTGTGTTTTTTAAAGGTTGAAATTATTAAAAGGATTATGGTTGTAACGCTTAATAATATAAACAGCACAGGTAATAAACAACCGAAAACGTTTGTAAGCTGTGATAATAAGGTATGTATATCGGGAATTTTGGTTTCTAAACCATTTAAACCTATTCTTATATCAGAAAGTGCAAAAATTAAGGTTTGGGCAAATACATAACAGTATAAAAGCGATATTAAACCATAAAGTAAATTTAGCGTATATATAATAATTTTTTTAACAATATCCTTTGTCATAACAGCGCCTCTAATTTCATTTAACATATAGCACATCATCATATATTGTAAAATCGTCCCAAAACTTTAGAATATATATTACCTTTAAATTATTTGAAAAGGTCTTACAATATGTGGCTTCAATTTCATATTTATAATTGCTTTTGTTGGCTTTGCTAACGTTTAACGAAACAAAGGTTAAGCCGTCAGCGTTAAATTCGCTTTCGAGTATCTCGGTTACTTCTTCGGGATTTTCTTTTCGCCAATTTAAAAGAGTGTTTTTAAAGTTATTTATTGCAACGGAATGTAATTCTTCGCTTTTTAATAAATTTTCTAACTGTTCGATAAACATAAAATCACAACCTTTAATATAAAATAGCAAATATTTATGATTTGATATTTTTTCTTTTTAAAAACCTTATAATATCCACAATACATTCAATAACCCAAAAAACAAGTGCTGTGAAAATGCCGATGTATAGCGCTGCCATAATATTGGGCAGGGTTATTATACTAAAAATGCCCGGTGAATAATCGCCTATATGTGACAGAACGGTTGTTATCGCATTTTCATTGGCGCCTATACCAAACCATATTGAAATTTGAATATATGCGGTGTAAGCCATAGCAGCAACGGAGCCCAAAAATGCACCGCCTATGTAAAATATTAGCCTTGGCTTTTTTATTTTTTGTTTTAATAAAAAGATAATTAATGCAAAAATTGATACCGGTAAAAAGCTAATTGCCACGGGTGTTATTACGGTGTTAATTAATGACTTTATAAAAATTGTGTCGTTAGCAAACATTCTTAAGTAGTTGTTAATCCCTGCAAAGCTTATACTGTCTGAAAGTAAATCTGCCGAAAAGAAGGTGAAAATTATAAATAATATTATCGGTATTAGCGGCACAATTAAGCACGCGGCAAAAATTAAAAATTCTTTTAGCTTTTTGAAAAATAGGGTTTTAAACATTCTATCACCTGACAGTTTATTTTAAAATTCAAGAAATGCTGTATATTCGAATTTCTGAGTTTGAGTCTTTGTTTGCATATGCAGATAAAACGGCGAATACATTTTCATTATCGGTTGCAAACATTCGCCATTCCTTTAAGTTTATTTTTAAATCATAGGTTTCTTTGCTAATATCATCATAGATATAAAAATCACCAACGGAATTTGTATAAACGGTCTTATTTCCAATCTTTTCGTTGAGTGGAAATTTAAAGCTTTTTTCAAAGTATGGACTGTCATTAAAATCGTTATCTCGTTTAGATACGTTTTTCCAACCGCCGTTTTCAAACACATCTAAAACATACGTTTCAGATGTTCTGCCTTCGTTGTTGTATTTAACGTCAACCCACATACAATATACTTTTCCGTCATAAACCGCAATCTTTGTGCGTGCTTGTGTTTCGGGTCGTTCGGTAATTATATAATTTATCTCACCGATATGTGCTTTGTTTTTATCGGTTTGCGGCTTTTGGCAACCACAAAGATATGTGAAAAAGGTCAAAATTAAGATTATTGATATAAGTTTCTTCATTTTTTCACCTAAGATTTTATTTTAAAATCATTGCAACAATATACGTAATTATAGGGCTTACTATAATATTGCTTACTAACATATATACTAAAACGCCGCATGCCAATGACCAGCCTGA
>JAGAPJ010000077.1 GCA_017623315.1 Clostridia bacterium
CTGTTGCAGAAGCACTTGAAGCGCTTTTAAAGAATTAAAGGAGGAACCGAATAATGAATTTTGAATTACCCGAAATCAAAAAGGTTTCTTTTGAAACTGAAAACGTTGCTTTATCTTACATTGATGAAGACAGCTTAGTTATAAGCGGTTCAGATTATTAAAAAACACCCCACGGATGAAAAATTCATCCGTGGGGTTATTTTTATAAATTTTCAAATTATAGTTTATCAGGCTAAACCCCAAAAGAATAAAGAAGAAATAATAAATAATAAAAAATGTGTGCCTAAGGCACGAATATATATCCGTCGGCAAAGCCGACACCGATTTTATTCTTTCTTCTTTATTATTTATTCTTTAAGGCGTCAGCGATAAACCCCAATTTATATCCGTGCCGAAGACATCTTACCTCTTCACTATTACTTCTTACTTATTACCTAAAAAAGCCACCTCGGTTGAGGTGGCTTTTTACTATTTAACATGTACGTCCATTTGAGGATATGGAATTTTAATATCGTTTTCCTGAAAGGCTTTTTTAACACCGTCCAAAACGTCAAAATAAACTGTCCAATAATCACCGCTGTTTACCCAAACACGTGCGGTATATTCCACCGCACTGTCAGCACATTTTGAAACCTTTACAAAGGCTTCGGGGTCTTTAAGTGCTTTTTCGTGTGAGGTAACAACCTTTTCAATAATTGCCAATACCCTGTCACTGTCGCAGGAATAGTCGGCAGTAAATAGCCAGTCAACACGGCGGGTGTCCTTTGCGGAATAGTTTTTAATTACTGCATTGGTAATTGAGCCGTTGGGAATTGTAATTTGCTTATTGTCGGGGGTTAAAAGCACGGTATAAACCACCGTAATTTCCGAAACGGTACCGCCTTCGCCAGCGGCTTCGATATAATCGCCAACCTTAAAGGGCTTGAAAAGTAAAATCATTAAACCGCCCGCAAAGTTTGATAATGAACCTTGAAGTGCCAAGCCGATAGCCGCACCGCAGGTGGCAAGCACGGTAATAAACGAGGTAACAGGCACACCCAAAACCATTGCAAGTGTTATAAACAGCACTATGTATAATGCAATACTTGCAAAGCTTGAAATAAATGAACGAAGGCTGGGGTCTAATTTATCAAGCTTGTGGGATTTTTTTATGAAATTTTTAATTAACCTTATAATAAAAAGTCCCACAACTAGAATTAAAATACCGAATAAAAGCTTACCACCAAGTGAAGTAATTAAATCAATAAGCCATTTCATAGCGTCGGCACTGCCGAGCCATTCTAAAAACTTTTCCATTATATTATCTCCTTTTAAATTTCTAAAATTTCGTTAATTTTGTTAAGCTCGGCCTGCATAAAGCCAAGTGCCAACAAAACGCCAAGGGGAAAAATGCTTAAAATTAAATAAACTACCGATTTGTCGGTGTGTTCAATGCCCTGCATAGCGCAGTCTTCGGAAAATTTGCGTTCTACAAGATAAAGCCCAATAAACGGAAGTAACATTGAAATTATAATTTCAAAGGCAATATTACCATGCTTATTTGTAAAGGTTAAGCTTTCCTTTACAATAAAAAATGTCCAATAAAGCTGATATATTCCACAAGAAATGAGCGAAAATATAATAGACTTTACGGGGTCACGTCTTTTAAAATTCATTACATACCCCCCTTTTGAAAGGTATTATACATTAATAATAATTTTGTTGTCAATAACTTATGCCAAAATTATATTACTTTGTTGCTTTTTTAACAATTTTATATTAAAATATAATTATCATATATATAAGGACGTGTTTTAATGGACCCTAAATTTGAAGCATTACAAACCCCTTGGAAAATTGGTAACGTTGAAATTAAAAACCGAATTGTGCTTTGCCCAATGGGCGGTACCTCGCTTTTCGGCTGGTTTGAGCTTGGCGGTTGCCATTTTGACAAGGAAGCCGCAAAATTCTTTTTAGAACGCGCCAACAATAACGTTGGTCTTATTATCCCAGGTATTGCACCCCTCCGTGACACCTTTTGGGGCAAATGGCTTTGGCAAAACCCTAAAATGTTTGACGAATTAAAGGAATTTATGGACGAAATTCATAAATCGGGTGCAAAATTATTTGTTCAGTTAACCGCAGGTATGGGCAGAAGCTGGGCAATTACCGAATTGGTGGCGCCTCTTCACAAAAACAAGGTGACCCGCGCGCTTGTAAAACCTATTATTGATACCTCACACGAGTTGGCTTGTCCCTCACCCCAGCCGTCACGTTGGGCGCACGATATTATTTGCCCCGAAATGACAGTAGAGCAAATTCACGAAATTATTGAAGCATTTGCAAAAACCGCCGCCCTTTGCAAAAAAGCAGGTGTTGACGGTGTTGAAGTTCACGCCGTGCACGAAGGCTATCTTTTAGACCAATTTGCAATTGAGTTCTTTAACAAGCGTACCGACGAATATGGCGGAAGCTTTGAAAACCGCTACCGCTTTGCCGCTGAAATTGTTAAGGCAATTAAAGCTGAATGCGGCGACGATTTCCCCGTGTCACTTCGCTATTCAGTAGAATCTAAAATGAAGGGCTTTTGCGAAGGCGCAATGCCTGGTGAGGATTACGTCGAAGTTGGTCGAAATATGGCAGAAAGCGAAAAAGCCGCTAAATATTTACAGGATGCAGGCTATGATATGCTTAACGCTGACAACGGTACTTACGACTCGTGGTATTGGGCACATCCGCCGATGTATATGCCCCAAAACTGCAACCTTGAGGACGTTGCACACATTAAAAAGTTTGTTGATATTCCCGTAGTTTGTGCAGGTAGAATGGAGCCTGACGTTGGTGCTGCGGCAGTAGCCGACGGTAAAATTGATGCTGTAGGTGTTGCACGTCAGTTTCTTGTTGACCCTGAATGGATTACAAAAATGCTTGACGACCGTTTGGAAGATATTAAACCTTGCATTTGCTGTCACGCAGGCTGCTTTAACTTCTCATCCTCAAAAGGACACGCAAATACCCAAGACCTTACCGACACAATGGGTCTTGCACGCTGTGCCTTAAACCCCAAGACAATGCAGTCGAATAAATACAAGCTTACCCCTGCTAAAAAAGTTAAGAATATTGCCATCATCGGTGGCGGTATTGGCTGTATGGAAGCCGCTATCGTTTGTGCTCAGCGCGGACACAAAGTAACCCTTTACGAAAAGACCGATAAACTTGGCGGTGTGTTTATTGCCGCTGCGGCTCCATCTTTCAAAGAAAAGGACCGCGACCTTATTGCTTGGTACAACCGTGAAATTAAGAAATATCCCATTGATATTAAGCTTAATACCGAAATTAAGGACGTTAAAACCCTTAATGCTGACGAGATTATTGTTGCAACAGGTGCTGTGGCTAAAAATATTCCAATTAAGAATATTGAAAACACCGTTGAAGCGGTTGATTATTTACTCGGCAACAAGCCCGTTGGCGAAAAGGTTGCAATTATCGGCGGCGGTCTTACAGGCTGTGAAATTGCTTATGACCTTTTCCTACAAGGCAAAAAGCCAACTATTGTTGAAATGCAGGACGACCTTATTACAACAAAGGGTATCTGCCTTGCAAACACAAGCTTTTTGCGTGACTGCTTTAAGACAAATAATGTTCCCGTTCATTTGGAAACCAAGCTTAACACCATTAACGACGGCAGTATAACCGTTACCGATAAAGACGGCAAAACTTTTGATATTGCTTGCGACAGCGTTATTATGTCGGTTGGATATAACCCCGCACCTATTGCCAAAAAGGGCGGCAAGGTTCACGTTATTGGTGATGCAGCAAGTGTTGGCAACCTACGCACTGTTATTTGGGGCGCGTGGGACGTTTGTATGAAGCTTTAATAAAGCTTCATACATAAAGAATAAAGAAAAAATGAGAAAGAAGAAATAAAAAATAAAAGAAAATTCTTATTTCTACTATAAATACTGCAAAAGAAAACCAATAATTTATATCCGTGCCGAAGGCACACCAATTTTATTCTTTCTTCTTTATTCTTTATTATTTAATAATCTAAATTTCGAAAGGAGAAACTTTCTATGATATTAACCCCTGAACAGCAAGCCATACTTAACGGCGAAAAAGGCGAAACACTAGCCAAGGTTATGAAAACCCTTGTTATGTACGGTGACGCCTTTGAAGCCGAAAAGCTTGTACCTATTACATCAAAATACAACCACCTTGTAACCTCGTTTGGTTTAAAGGTTATGTCCCCTGTTTATGACCTTATGCAACAGATTTTAGACGCTGATGTATTTTCGGGTCAAAAATTCTCGGTTGACCCCCGCCCGCTTGATGACAATGTACCCGCTAACTTCTTACAAAAATTTGTTTTTAAGAATTTTATGTACACAAAGCAGGATTTTTACGAAGAACAGCTTAAAAAGCTTGGTCTTATAGATGAAAATGCCTTTACCTGTGCCTGCTATATGGACGAGGTTGGCAACAAACCCAAAAAGGGTGACGTTTTAAGTTGGGCTGAATCCTCTGCCGTTGTTTATGCAAACTCGGTTTTAGGTGCTCGTTGCAACCGTAACAGCGGTATTTTGGACATTATGGGCTCTATCGTTGGTTACGTGCCTTATTTTGGTCTCTTAACCGACGAAGGCAGAAAGGCAACTTGGGTTGTAAAGATTGAAACCACCAAAAAGCCAGAGGCACAGCTTTTAGGCTCGGCTATCGGTATGAAGGTTATGGAAGACGTGCCTTACGTTATCGGTCTTGATAAATGGATTGGTGACGAGCTTAACGACGAAGCCTGCACCTATCTTAAGGACTTCGGCGCCGCTACCGCTTCAAACGGTGCAGTTGGCCTTTACCACATTGAAAACCTCACCCCCGAAGCAAAGGAAATGGGCAAAAACCTAATAGTTGCCGATGCAAAAGAATATATTATCGACGACGCTGAACTTGAAAGGGTTAAAAATGATTACCCTGTAATTTGGAAAAACCCTGATGCTAAGCCCAAGCTTTGCTTTATGGGTTGCCCCCACATGAGTTTGCAGCAGCTTAAGGACTGGACCGACAAGGTTGAAAAAGGACTTAAAGAAAGCGGCAACAAAAAGGTTGTTATTCCTACCGTATTTACCGCCGCACCCAAGGTGCTTGAAGCATTTAATAATACCGAATATGCCGCCCGCCTTAAAGCAACGGGTGTCATCACTTCATATATCTGTCCCTTAATGTATATGAACAACCCGCTTTGCAAAAAAATGCCGGTTATTACCTCGTCAAACAAGCTTCGCACCTATACAAGTGCGCGTTATTACACCGATGACGAAATTTTAACCGCTATCACAAAGGGAGGTAAATAAAAATGAGAGAATTTAAAGGCAGAGTTGTTACCCCTGGTACCGCTTGCGCCGAAGCGCTTGTTACAACGCAGGGCTTTAATACACTTGCATCCTTCCAAATGGCTTTACAGTTTGGCGATAAAGAAGTTAAATGCGGTGACCAAAACAATAGCGATATTAACGGCAAACCAATGATTAACAAGGCGCTTTGTTTGCCACAAACAATTGGTTCGACCACAGGCGGTTTAGTGCTTTATTGTGCTTGTGCTATGGAAAAGAACCCCGCTTGCATGCTTTTTGCAAACCACATTGACTCACTTGCTGCCGCAGGCGCAGTTTTGGCTGACGTGTGGGTAGATAAAATTACAATGCCGGTTATTGACTGTCTTGGCGACGAATTTTTAAATTACGTCAAAGACGGTATGAAAATTATCGTTAAAGAAGACGGAACTGTTGTTGTAGAAGATTAATATTAAAAGAGGTGGAAAAAATTCCACCTCTTTTTGTTTAAATAATAAATAAGAAACAATATATAACGCCGTGCGATGCACGGCACATTATTTATTATTTATTATTTTTTCTTTATTCTTTAAGGCATCAGCCGTATTAATGAAACATTGTCTGAAAGCCGTCAACCATCTCGCCTGCAGCCTTTAAAAGCTTGGCGCCGCCTTTTTCGATGTTTTTATTATCCTTGAGCATCATTTTGCCGACTACAACAGCGGTTGCACCTGCAATCATACCTGCGCCTACGCCCTTCATAAATGACATTGTTGAATTATTTTGCATAAATATAACCTCCTTTTAAGATTATTTTATCCTAAAAGAAGGTTTTTATTTTTTTATCTAAAATTTTTGCTAAAAATCCTATAAATCCACCCGAAATTATTGCCGAAAAAATTAAAAAAGGCAAATAATAAAGCACACCTTTACCTAAAACAATAAGCGCAACGGCGGTTTGCACTAAATTATGGGTAAGTGCACCTAAAATACTAAAACCCACCGTACCGAAAAATTTTGTTTTTGATATAAGCCACATAACCAATGTAGAAATCATACCCGCCGACAGCGAAAACAGTAATGCAAACGGGCTTACAAAAAGCAAATTTAAAAGCAAAATGCGGATAATATTAACTAAAAACGCGCCTTTAATATCATTTTTTAAAATCAGCAGTAACGCTACACCGTTTGCAAGTCCTATTTTTACCCCGGGGGCAATAAAGGTTAGCGGCAAAAGGGTTTCAACATACGAAAACACCAAACAAACCGACGCCAAAATGCTATATAATGCTACCTTTTTCGACATATTTTCCCCCTATTCTACCGTAATTATAACCTTATTTGGTATGCAAACAATTTGTTCGCTTTTTTTGGAAATTTTTTTGTGTTTAACACAAATTTGGTTTTTGCAATTTGCCGAGATAACCTCTACCTTGCCGTTTTTAATTTCAATTATATTTGTGCCAAGGTCGATTATTTTATCCTCACTAAGTGAAAGGCTGTAAAGCTGTTTGTTATTTTGAGTGATAACCACCGTTTTGCCGTTTTTTGAGCACAACAAAACCGCCATAAGTGCAATTATACCCACGGCGACAAGGCAAATTATAAGTTTTACATCGGCTTTTTTCATTTTATCACCATTTTTATTTTAACACACCTTTACAAAAAAGAAAAGATATTATATAATAATATATTATGAAAAAATTATTTATACTTTTACTCATCCCAACTCTTCTGCTTTGCGGTTGCCGTAAAAGCGAAAACACAAAATCACAAATTTTAATGGACACCGTTTGCACCATAACTGCCGACTGCAGTGAGGAAACCTTAAACGGTGTTTTTAAGCTTTGTGAAAATTATGACCGCCTTTTAAGTCCCACAAGTCCTGACGGCGAAGTTTCAATGATTAATCATTATGACGAAATGGAGCTTTCACCCGAAACACTTGAAATTTTAACACAGGCAATTTATTTTTGTAAAAAAACAGGCGGCAAGTATGACATTACAATTGCACCCGCTGCCCAACTTTACGATTTTGAAAAACAAATTGCACCACCCGAGGAGGAAGCCAAGCGTGTGCTTTACAAGGTGGGTTATGACCGAATTGAAATTAAAGGCAACTATGTCGACCTTCACAACGCCGATATTGATTTAGGCAGTATTACAAAGGGCTATGTTGCTGACAAGCTGGTAAAATACCTTAAGGATAACGGTGCAAAAAACGGTATTATTAATTTAGGCGGTAACGTTGCGGTTTTCGGCAAGGCTTACAACGTTGGAATTCAAAAGCCCTTTTCAGATGAAATTATGCTTACCGTAAAGCTTAAAAACGCTTCAGCCGTGACAAGCGGTATTTATCAGCGTTGCTTTGAAAAGGACGGTAAATTTTACCACCATATTTTAGACGTTAATACAGGTCTTCCTATTGAAAATGAATTAGCGTCGGTTACAATTTTGGGTGAAAAATCGTCCGAATGTGACGTGCTTTCAACCGTTTGTATGATTTTGGGCGAAGAAACCGCCAAAAAGCTTATCGAACAAACCGAAGGCTATGAAGCTGTTTTTATTAAAAAAGATAACTCGGTTTCGGTATCAAGCGGTCTTAAATTAAAGAAAAATAAGGTTGTTTACAAATAGTTCCAACTTTTTTAAACAAACTGTGATAAAATGGTTAAATAACAATTTTAAGAGGTAATAAAATGAGTATTCTTTCAGCCATTTTTGGTAATTACAGCCAAAAGGAAATTAAGCGTATTATACCGCTTCAAACAAAGGTTTTAAGTTTGGAGGAGGAATATAAAGCCTTAACTGACGAACAGTTACGCGCAAAAACTGATGAATTTAAGGAACGTCTGACACTCGGCGAAACCCTTGACGATATTTTACCCGAAGCCTTTGCCGCTTGCCGTGAAGCAGGTGACCGTGTGCTTGGTATGCGCCATTTCCCCGTACAAATTATAGGCGGTATTATTTTGCACCAAGGCCGTATTGCCGAAATGAAAACAGGTGAAGGTAAAACCTTGGTTGCAACCTTACCTGCATACCTTAACGCGCTTTCGGGAAAAGGCGTTCATATTGTAACTGTTAACGATTACCTTGCAAAGCGTGACTCGGAATGGATGGGCAAGCTTTATAAGTTTATGGGTCTTACGGTTGGTCTTGTTACCCACGGTATGAACAAGGAACAAAAGCAAGAAGCCTATAACGCCGACATTACCTATTGCACCAATAACGAGCTTGGCTTTGATTATTTGCGTGATAATATGGTTATTTATAAGGAACAAAAGGTACAGCGAGGTCATAATTTTGCCATTGTCGACGAGGTTGACTCGATTTTAGTTGACGAAGCACGTACACCCCTTATTATTTCGGGTCAAAGCGATAAATCGACCGATTTATATGAAGCCGCAAACCGTCTTGCCCTTAGCCTTAAAATGTTTAAGGTTAAGGAAATGGACGACAAGGCGTCTGACGAGCAAATGGGTATTGAGGGCGATTACGTTGTTGATGAAAAAGCAAGAACTGCCGTTTTAACCCCCGACGGTGTTAAGCGCGTTGAACAGTATTTTAACATTGAAAACCTTAACGACAGCGAAAATATTGCTATTGCTCACCATATGAATCAGGCTATCCGCGCTTACGGTATTATGAAGCGTGATGTTGACTATGTTGTAAAAGACGGCGAGGTTATCATTGTTGATGAATTTACAGGCCGTTTAATGTACGGTCGCCGTTATAACGAAGGTTTACACCAAGCAATTGAAGCTAAGGAAGGCGTAAAGGTAGCCAAAGAATCAAAAACCCTTGCAACCATTACCTTCCAAAACTTCTTCCGCCTTTATAACAAGCTTTCGGGTATGACAGGTACTGCCATGACCGAGGAAACCGAATTTCAAGAAATTTATAAATTAGACGTTATTGAAATTCCCACAAATAAGCCTATTGCCCGTATTGACCAAAACGATGTGGTTTATAAAACCGAAAAAGCCAAGTTTATGGCGGTTATTGAAAAAATTATTGAATGTCACGCAAAGGGTCAGCCTGTGCTTGTAGGTACAATTACCATTGAAAAGTCTGAGCTTTTATCCGCTTTACTTAAAAAGCGCGGTATTCAGCACAACGTTTTAAATGCTAAGCACCACGAAAAAGAAGCTGAAATTATCGCCCAAGCAGGTAAATTGGGTGCCGTTACCATTGCCACCAATATGGCAGGCCGCGGTACCGATATTATGCTTGGCGGTAACGCCGAATATTTGGCAAAATCAGCACTTCGCCACGACGGCTTAAGTGAAGAGCTTATTATTGAAGCCACAGGCTTTGCCGAAACCGATGACCCTGAAATTTTAACCGCACGCGCAAAGTATACTGAATATTACAACAAATTTAAGGCAGAAATTGCCCCCGAGGCTGAGGCTGTTCGAAATGCCGGCGGTCTTTGTATTATTGGTACCGAGCGCCACGATTCACGCCGTATTGATAACCAGCTTCGCGGTCGTGCAGGCCGTCAGGGCGACAACGGTGAAACACAGTTCTTCGTGTCGCTTGAAGATGATTTAATGCGCCTTTTCGGTGGTGAAAGAATTTCCACCCTTATGGACACAATGCGTGTTGAAGAGGATATGCCCCTTGAAAGCGGTATGCTTTCAAAAACAATTGAAGGTGCCCAAAAAAAGAAAGAAGGCATTAACTTCGCTATTCGTAAGAACACCCTTCAGTATGACGATGTTATGAACAAACAGCGTGAGCTTATTTACACCCAGCGTAACAAGGTACTTGACGGTGAGGACATTAAGGACACTGTATTTAAGATGATTTGCGACACTATTGATTCTTACTGCAGTATCTACCTTTCCGACCCGATTGCTGATAATTGGGACTTAAAGGGTCTAAGAGAATACTTTATGGGCTGGCTTACTGCACCTAATGACTTTAACTACACCCCCAGCGAGCTTTCAAAGCTTGATAAGGAAGACATTGCCGATTTACTTAAAGACCGCGCCGAAAAAATTTATGAACAGCGCGAAAATGAACTTGGTAATGAAATGATGCGTGAAATTGAACGTGTAATGCTGCTTCGTTCGGTTGACACTAACTGGATGGACCATATCGACGCTATGGACCAATTACGTCAAGGTATTGGGCTTCGCGGTTACGGTCAGCACGACCCTGTTGTTGAATACCGTAACGATAGCTATGATATGTTCGACGCAATGACCACAGCCATTCGCGAACAAACCGCAAAATTGGTGCTTACCGTTCGTGTACGCCGCGATGACGAAGTTAAGCGTGAAAAGGTTGCAGAGGAAAGTAATGCCGACAACAAACCTAACACCGTTAAAGGTAAGGGTGCTGTTGGTAAAAATGCTCTCTGCCCCTGCGGTAGCGGTAAAAAATATAAAAGATGTTGTGGGAAAGATATAGATTAAGTTTTAGAACTTACCCCCTTGAGAAAATTCTCAAGGGGTTAATTTTAAAAGGATAAAAATGAAATTAAAATTACGAAAACCAAATAGATTAGAAAATTATGATTATAGCCAAAACGGAGCATATTTTATTACGATATGTGTTAAAGATAGAAAACCGATTTTAAGCAAAATCGTAGGGACAGACGTCCCCGACTGTCCGAGAATTTTATTATTACCGTACGGTGAAATTGCTGATAAATATATACATCAATTAAATAATTTTTATGAACATATTTCGGTTATTAAATACGTTATTATGCCCGACCACATACATTTATTATTATCGATTTCTAGCGGACAGTCGGGGACGCCTGTCCCTACGGATTCTAATATTATAATCAATAACAAAAATTCAATAATTGCAAAATTTGTAAGTACGTTTAAAAGATTTTGCAATAAAGAATATGATAATAATATTTGGCAACCCAGGTATTACGACCACGTTATCCGCAATCAAGATGATTATAATGAAATTTTCCAATATATTGATAATAACACTAAAAAATGGGCACTAAAAAACCAAGACGATTAATTTCGCCTTGGTTTTTATTTTACTTAAATTCAATTATATGGCTGTGTGTTTTTTCAACCTTGCTTTCAAGCGCGATTATGCCTTCTTTTTCGGTTATATCGCCGCTGTCACCCTTGGTAGAACAAATACCCTCCCACGGCTCGATACACATAAAGGGTGCGCCTACAGGATGCCACAAAAGAAGATATTCACATTCGGGGAACAAAACATTTGTGGTAAGCCCTGTTTGGCGGTTAACAAGGCTTGCCTTGCGCGACTGAATATTTTTGAAAATTAAAGCATCTAATTTAAAATATTCTTCTTTTAGAGGTAAAACCTTGCCGCTTGTTAAAACAGGAACGGTTTCGCCCGATAAAACGGGACCTTCCAAAAGGCAGTTTTCTAATATTTCTTCCTTTTCAAACACAACGTCGTATTTTTCTATACCCTCGGGGCAGGCGTAACCCTCGTGCGAGCCTATAGAATAATACATAATATTATCCGACTTATTTAAAATAAAATATTCAACCTTAATTTTGTCATTAATAAGGGTGTATTTAATGCGAATTTCAAACTTCCAAGGGTAATTTTTTAGGGTTTCTTCATTTGAAGAGAACATAAAGGTTGCGGTATCATCTGCGGTTGCTTCAACCTCGAAAGGATATTTTCTTATAAAGCCGTGCTTTTGCATTTCATAGGTTTTACCGTTGTAGGTATATTCATCGTTAGGAAGACCGCTTACAATTGGAAACAAAAGTGGCGCAACACCTGCCCAATGTGAAGGATCGCCCGACCACATACGGTCCTTACCGTCCTTAATAACCTTACGTATTTCAGCACCGATTTTATCGATTTGCACTTCAAGTACGCCATTATTTAAAACTATCATTTCCACAAACCTCCAAAAAAGATTATAGGCTAATTATATCTAATTTTTTCATATTTTTCAATAGTTGGTATGCAATATCTCCTTTTTACATAAAATTATACGGGTGATTTTATGAATAACGAACTTTTTGAAAAGTACAAAAATGAAATGCTTAAAATGTATAATTCGGTACATAAGCCAACGGCTGTGCCAACAGCAACAGCTCCTGAAGCCGAGCCTGCTCCAACTGTTACCGAACGAGCACCTATTACACCTCCGCCTGAAAACGAGCAAGACGGCAGACTTTTAAGTGTGGTTACAAGCTTTAACTCGCTTTACCCTGTAGAAAACGCTAAGGTGACTATTTTCAGCGGTGAGTATGAGGATATGAACGTAATTGACAGCGACTTAACCGACAACAGCGGTAAAACCAAGGTATTTTCACTGCCAACACCCGACAAAAGCTTATCTATGGCGCCTGATTTATCACAAAGACCTTATGCAGTTTATAATATGCTCGTAGAATCGGACGGATTTTTAAAAAATATACACCTTAACATTCCCGTTTTCAGCGGTATAACTTCAATTCAGCGGTCAGATTTAATAATTGATGCCGACCAAACAGACAGCGAGCCCCAAATTTTTAATGAAGGGCAAAAATATAATTTATAAGGTGAAAAAATGGCTGAAATTTTATATCCTGTTATACCCGAAAACATTACGGTGCACCTAGGTACGCCTGATTCTAATGCCGAAAATGTAACAGTACCCTTTGCAGATTATATAAAAAATGTAGCATCAAGCGAAATTTATCCCACCTGGCCCGAAAATGCTTTAAGAGCAAACATTTATGCCATAATTTCCTACGCATTAAACCGAATTTATACCGAATGGTATCCGTCCCGTGGGTATGATTTTGATATTACCAACACCACACAATTTGACCAAGCCTTTGTAAAAGACCGCGAGGTTTTCGAAAATATTTCGCTTATTGTTGATGAGATTTTTAACGATTATGTGGTGCGACAAGGTGAAATTCAACCGCTTTTTACTGCTTTTTGCAACGGCACAACCTCGACCTGTGACGGTTTATCACAATGGGGTACGGTTTCCCTTGCCGAAAGTGGACTGACACCCTTTGCTATTTTGCAAAATTATTACGGCAACAATATTGGTATTGTCGAAAATGCGCCTGTTAGTGACAATGTTGAAAGTTATCCCGGTGTTCCTTTACGGCTGGGTGACGCGGGAAATAATGTTGATATTATACAAACCCAACTTAACCGAATTTCAAACAACTACCCTGCTATTCCAAAAATTACCGACCCCGAAGGTGTATTTGGTGTAGGGACACAGGAAGCCGTGCGCACCTTTCAAGAGGTATTCAATTTAAACGTTACAGGCGAAGTAGATAAATCAACCTGGTATCGAATAAAACAGTATTATAATGGGGTTAAAGGGCTTGCTGAACTCGCGGGTGAGGGTGTAACCATAAGCGAAGCGGCGGTACCTTTTGTAAATGAACTTAGTGAAGGCACAAGCGGTATTCCCGTTACTACACTTCAGTATTATTTGGCGGTACTTGCCTATTTTAATGGGGCGTTAGCACCTGTAGCACGAAGCGGTTATTATGGTCCCGAAACGGTACAGGCAGTAGAACGCTTTCAGCGGTTTTATGGTTTAACCCCAAACGGAATTGTCGACACAGCCACTTGGAATGCAATTCAAAAAGCATATACCGATACGGTAGCGGCTTTACCTGCAGGTTATTCGGGTAGTAATGCAAAGCTATATCCGGGTTATTTTTTAACCAAAGGTCAACGGGGAGACAATATACGTGATTTGCAAACCTATTTAAGTCTTTTAGGACAAATTATTCCCGAATTGCCCACTTTACCAATAACAGGTTATTTTGGCAACCAAACCGAAGCAGCTGTTAGTACCTTTCAACGTCTTTACGGGCTGGAGGAAACGGGCGCGGTGGGTCCTGTCACCTGGGCAACCATTGCAAAGGAATATGATTATTTAAATAATCAATAAAAGCGGTTGATTTTTGAATTTTAGGGTAGTATAATGATTATAGATTAACGAAACGCTTTTTTGCATTTCGTTAAGCCGATTTTATCGGCTTCGCACAATTATCTTTATAAAATATAATCGTGCTCTATACTCATTGAAAAATATATAGCCAAATTTTCAAAGAAAATTTGACCCCAATCAATGATTGGGGTCAAAATAGCGTAAAACCGCTATTTTGACTTGCTATAGCATTTTTAATTTTAAGAATTGTTTTTGATAGGAGATTTTAAAAATGGCTGATGAAAAAACAAGCAGTTGCAGCGGAAATTGCAGCAGTTGCAGTCAAAGCTGTGGCTCACGCACCGAGCCCCAAAGTTTATTAGAGCCGACAGGCGAATATAACAACATTAAGCACGTTATAGGTGTTGTAAGCGGTAAGGGTGGCGTTGGTAAGTCAATGGTTACCTCATCCCTTGCAGTGCTTATGAGTAAAATGGGATATAAGGTTGGTATTTTGGACGCTGATATCACGGGTCCGTCTATTCCAAAGTCTTTCGGTATTAATTCAAAGGTATACCAAAACGAGCTTGGCATTTTACCTGCCGAAACCAAAAACGGCATTAAAATTATGTCAATAAATCTTTTACTTGAAGATAAGGAGGCCCCTGTTTTATGGCGCGGTCCCGTTATTGCAGGCGCTGTTAAGCAGTTTTGGAAGGACGTTGTTTGGGGTGACCTTGATTACCTTTTTGTTGACTGTCCCCCAGGCACAGGCGACGTACCGCTTACCGTTTTCCAAAGCCTTCCCCTCGACGGTGCGGTTATTGTTACCTCACCGCAGGATTTGGTTTCGATGATTGTTAAAAAGGCTTATAATATGGCAAATATGATGAACATTCCCGTTTTGGGCATTGTTGAAAATATGAGCAGTGTTATTTGCCCCGAATGTAAGACCGAATTTAAAATTTTCGGTGGTGGCAGCGAAGGTATTGCCGAAGAATTAGGTCTTGATTTGCTTGGAAAAATGCCAATTGATGTTGATTTAGCAAAGGCTGTTGATAACGGTTGCTTTGAGCTTTATGATAATGTGTTCCTTAAAGAAGCCGCCGAAAAAATTGACGAAAAAATTAATAAGTAATGATAAAATCGACCTTTTAAAAGGTCGATTTTTTATTTTAACTATATTTTAAAATTATAGTTTATCGGGGAGTTTAATTGTAGAATTCAAGCCTTCTCCAGCGGGGAAGGCTTGCGGGCGAACACAGTTCGCCCCTACGAATATGCAATTTAATTTGTACAATAATTTCGAATTTCGCGTAAGCTCTAAACCCCAATTTATCCTTTTATTTCAATTTCATAATCAAAAAAATAAAATTTTCCGTCCTCCACGGCTATTGCACGGCGGTTGTCGCCGTATTCGGTGGCGCGTATATTCTCATACGCCACACACACCGCCAAAAAGCCAAAAGTTATACAAGAAGTGAAGATAAACGAAATATAAAATTTTCTTAAGCTATTTTTCATAATTTTTCCTTATTTTATGGTATTTAATAAACTTATTAAGCAGTCGCCTACCAACTCAGCAGAATATTTTGCCTCGTCAAGACTGTTCATATCGGTACCAAATTCTATTAGCATTGCCCCTTTTGAAAGTGACTGATTATATCGGCTTGATGCGAGTGACAATGGACGTGCAAGGGTTGGGTATTTTGTCTCCATTGTTTGCTGAAGCCGAAGGGCTAGCTTTAAGTTTTCTTGCCAATTTGGGTGATTTTTAATACTACCGCTTTGACTACCCATAACAAGCATTACCTGTGCGGCTTTTTTGCCGTTAATTTTTGTAACAAGCTTGGCTTTGTCGCTGCCCGAAACCGTCACGGAATCGCGGTGTAAGTCAAGCACAATTTTAATACTTTTATATTTTTTAAGGTATTTATTAATTGTTTCGGCGCTTCGGCTGTAGCTACCGTTATATTGCGGATAGTCGTGCTGTGTTTTATCGTGCAGGGTTTTAATGCCCGCATCGTTTAATTTTTTTGCAACTATTTCCCCAATTGCCGCCATATTTTTGGTGTTATCGGTCGTGCGGGAGGAATGATTTACCCCATAGGTTTTAGCATCGGTCGGCAGAAAAGTTTCGGTGGTATGGGTGTGAACAATAAGCACCTGTGGCTCGTTATTTTTTTCTATTTTAAAGCTTAATTTTTGTGACAGTAAATTCTTAATATTTACCGAAAGACCCGTATTATTTTTCATATAAACCCCGTTATATGAAAGCTTTGCGGTATAGGGTGAAATATACCTTTCAATTACGTTTCCTTTAACCGCTTCAGCCGACACGGGAGCCGAACTTGTGACCGTTTGTGAAGGGATTGAGGTAACGGGTTTTTGCACCGCTGAATTTTCATTTTTTTGAACAACAGATTCTTCAAAAAAGTGGTCGAAAACGTGATTATTATCAGCAAAACCGGCATTTTGAAATATGTCGGTGAATGGCGGTTTTTTTTGTGTTATAATATTTAAGAAGGTTGAAATAAAAAGGCTAACACACAGTGTATAGCAAACTATTAATCGTATTAATGCGTTTCGCCTTTCCATAATATCACCCAAAATAATTTTATGGTATTTTTTGCTGTTTTATACCAACTGAAATAAAATTTCAGGGTCTATATTTGGCTGCAAATAAAGATTTAAGCAGCGGGATAAAACATCGCTTATCTTGTCGCTTAAAATATCACATTCCTTGGGGGTTACAACCAAATTTTCGCTGTCGTTTGGAAAGTCTATAACCGTTGGCACACCAATTGCTATTACCTTTACACCAAGGGTGGATTTGTTAAGCTCTTTACGCTTATTTTTAACCCCTGAGCCTGGGGCAATTCCGCTATCTGTCAGCTGAATTGTTTTAAAAAGTCTGTCTTTATTTTCAGCACAAAGCGCATCTATTACAATTACCGTATCAACCTTTATTTTATCCACTATTCCCCTTAAAATTTCCTGCACCTCAATACCTGTGTTACCCAAAACATTAGGCACCAGCACCGCCACGCTTTTTAGTCCCGCAAGCCCAATTTCTTCAGCAAATTTACCCGTTATATGCCGTGTTGCAAGTATCTTTTCGGCGGTTTTAGGTCCCACCGAATCGGCTGTAATTTCACGGTTACCAAGTCCCACTACAAGCACACTTTCACTGTCATCTAAAAGCAATTTTATTGCTTTTAAAAACTGCTTTTCAAGCGGCTTAAAATCGGTAATTCTTTCTAAATTTTCAAAATAAAGGGTTACAAATTTATTTCCTCTTTGACAGTCATTTTCAAAGTCGAAAATTTCGGCAAAATGAAGTTCAAAATTTCCGTTTTTTTCGCAAAAATAACTATCTTTTTCTTCATAATTAAACTTTTCAATTGCAAGGTCAGTTCTTATCCCCATTTTTTACCTCTTTTCGTTTAAAAGTGTTGCAAAAGATATGTTAATATGATATACTAATATAAATATATAATATAATAATAAAGGAAGGTTAAAAGAATGTCGGAAAATCCTTTAAATCAAATTTGGTCCGCCATTTGTGACGAATGTAAAAAAACTATTTCAGAAGTTACCTTTAACTGCTTTTTAAAAGATTTAGTTCCCGTTATTTTATCAGACGGTGAATTTACACTTTCAATTAATGACCCATATAAAAAAGGCGTTGTTGAAGAAATATATGCCGAAAAATTAAACAACGCAATTAAAACCGTTATGGGTGTCGATATGGTCGCCCGTATTGTTTTGGATGAGGATGAAGAAAAAATATTAAAGGCTGAACAACAAAGCGAAGGCCTTTCATTTGAGGATTTTTTCACCTTTCAAAACTTTATTGTAGGCTCGACCAACCGTTTTGCCCATGCTGCAGCTCTTGCAGTTGCCGAGGCTCAAATTCCACAACCCACCTTTAACCCGCTTGTAATTTACGGCCCGTCAGGTGTGGGTAAAACCCATTTAATGCTGGCAATTAAAAACCACGTTAAGAAAAAGTTTCCACACAAGGTTGTTGAATTTATTCGCGGTGAGGAATTTACAAATCAGCTTATTCAGGCATTACAGCAAGGTAAGCTTGGTCTTGGAACAATTGACGACTTTAGAAACAAGTTTAGAAATGTTGACGTTTTATTAATTGACGATATTCATTTTATTGCGGGTAAGGAACAAACACAGGAGGAATTCTTTAACACCTTTAACGCGCTTTACCAAAGCGGTAAGCAAATTGTTGTTACCCTTGACCGCCCCGTTAAAGAAATTAAAACTCTTGACGACCGTATTCGCAGTCGCTTAGAGGGTGGCTTTTACGGTGATATTACCCCGCCCGACTTTGAGACAAGGGTTGGTATTATTAACAAGAAGGCCGAACAAAGCGGAATTGCTATTGAAGAATCACTTGTTTACTATATTGCCGAGCATATTAAAACCAATACCCGTCAGCTTGAGGGTGTGGTTAAAAAGCTTCAGGCTTACATTACAATTCAAAATAAGGTGCCTAACATTACAATTGTACAAGCCTTTATTCGTGACATTATTTCGGATGATAAGCCCGAGCCCATTAAAATTGACAACATTATAATGGAGGTTGCGCGTACCTATAACGTAAGCGAGGCGGATATTTTATCAAATCGCCGTACAGCATCATTAGCACTTGCCCGTCAGGTTGCAATGTATATTGCACGCGAAACCACCGACCTTTCGTATAAGGCAATTGGTGAAAGCTTTGGTAAGGACCACACCACCGTTTTGTACAACGTAAACCGCATTGAAGAATTTTTAAAGGACAAGCCTTACCAAAAAGAGCTTGTTGAAGATATTATTAAAAATTTACGCAACAATGCAAGCGGCGGTTATTAACATTTTTAACCTTAATTAACACTTAATAACCGTTGGATAAAAGTGTATAACTAAAAAAGGTGTTTTTTATTAACTTTTTATTAAGATTTAAACTAACACCAAAAAGCCTTTTAAATAAAGGGTTGTAGAGGTTACTAACACTTTTAACATTCCTTATTACTACTGTTATTTTTATAATCTCTTTTAGGAGGATTTTTATGAAATTCACTGTTGAACGCGCAAAATTACTTGAAGCGGTTTCAAAGCTTCAAAGTGTTGTAGGAAGCAAAACTGCAATGCCTGTACTTGAAGGTATTTTAATTTCGGCTGAACAGGGTAAAATAACCTTAATATCCTATAATCTTGAAATGGGTATGAAAAAGGAAATATATGCAAAAACAGACGAAGAAGGCGATATTGTTATAGGTGCACGCCTTTTAGCTGACATTTTAAGAAGAATGAATGGTATTCAGGTTGAAATTTCAGCCGATAGCCGCCTTAACTGTAATATTAAATGTGGGGAGGCTACCTTTGATATTATGGGTATGGCCTCTACCGACTTTCCTGAAATTCCTACCGTTTCGGCTGAAAACAGCTTTAAGGTAGAGGGTAAGCTTTTTGCTTCAATGAAAAAGGGTACAGCATTTGCAGCAGCGCAAAACGAAGGTGCAAAGCCAATTCTTACAGGTATTAATATTTCCGTAAACGACGGCTTTATTCAATTTGTTGCTATTGACGGCTACCGCCTTGCTATTAAGAAGGAAAAGGCTGAAAATATTAAGAATTTGGAATTTACCGTTACAAGCAAGGCTTTAAATGAAGCCGTAAAGCTTATTGACGATGAAAGCGAAGCTATTGAAATAAACGTTGGCAGTCGCCTTATTGGCTTTAATATTAACGGTTATACCTTTATTTCACGTCTTTTAGAGGGTGACTTTGTTAATTACCAAAAAACCTTACCCAACGACTTTAAGCAAAGGGTTGTTGTTAATACACGCGACCTTATTAATACTATTGAACGTGTATCACTTTTAATTAGTGAAAGCTTTACAACCCCTATTCGCTGCTATTTTAACGAGCTTAATGTGGTTTTCACCTGTGCCACTTCTATGGGTCGCGCAACCGAAACCTTTAATTTAAAGCTTGAGGGCGAAAATTTTGAAATTGGTCTTAACAGCCATTATCTTTTAGACGTTTTAAAGGCTATTGAAGACGAAAACATTCAAATTTTATTTAACGGCCCAAATGCAGGCGTTTTGGTTGTACCTGTTGACAGCGATAACTTTAAATATATGATTATGCCTATGAGGTTGAAATAATGAATTTCGAAAAAATTTCAATAAAAGAGGATTTTATCCGTCTTGACAGCGCAATGAAGCTTGCAAATATGGTTGTAACCGGTGGTCACGCTAAAATTGTTATACAGGATGGCGAGGTTAAGGTTAACAATGAAGTTTGCACAATGCGCGGTAAAAAGCTAAGACCCGGCGACAAGGTTACCTTTGACGGACAAGGCTTTGAAATTGTATGAGGGTTTTAAAGCTTAAATGTAAAAACTTTCGCAATATAAACGAGGTTGAGATTACGCCCTGTGAGGAAACAAACGTAATTTGCGGTGAAAACGCACAGGGTAAAACAAACCTGCTTGAAGCAATTTGGCTTTTTACGGGTGCTAAAAGTTTTCGCACAAATAAGGACGCCGATTTTTTGCAGTTCAGTAAGCAAAAAGCAACCCTAGAGCTACAATTTTTAAGCGAGGGCATTGAAAACGAGGCTGAAATTAATATAACCGACAAAAGAAGAGTTACCTTTAACCAAAATAAGCTGTCTTCGGCGTCGGGTATGGCGGGGAAATTTAACGCGGTTATATTTTCACCAATTGATTTAAGTTTGGTTTCCGACGGACCTGCAGTAAGGAGAAGGTTTTTAGACACGGCAATAGGGCAAATTTACCCGTCGTATATAATGTTGCTTCGTAATTATTTAAGGGCGGTTACCCAGCGTAACAAGGTTATTAAGGAATATAAGTACGATTCCACCTTAGCTATAATGCTTGATGTGTTTGAGCAGGAAATTAGTGATTACGGTAAGAAAATAACCGAATACCGCCAACGATATATTGAAGTCTTAAATGAATTTTTACCAAAGGTTTATGAAGGTATATCGGCAGGGCGTGAGGTTCTTACCACTAAATATTTATTTTCCTTTGACGGTGATTTTGTGGAAGCACTTAAAAAATCACGTGAAGAAGATATGTATACAGGTGTTACAAGCATTGGCCCTCACCGTGATGATATTGATTTTAAGATAAATGGTATATCGGCTAGAAAATTTGGCTCGCAAGGGCAAAAGCGAAGCGTTGCATTGGCGGTAAAGCTTGCCGAAGCCGAGGTTATTACCAAAAATACGGGAGAATGTCCCATAATTTTGCTTGACGACGTTATGAGTGAGCTTGATGCCACCCGCCAAAATTATATTTTAAACCATATAAAAGGTATGCAGTCGTTTATAAGTTGCTGTGATGACCAAAGTGTTAAAAATTTAATTGCGGGTAAAAAATTTATAGTTAAAAACGGAAGTGTGCTGTAATGTATATACATTTAGGTAACGAAATGGTGGTAAGCGAAAAGGATATTGTAGGTATTTTTGATTTGGAAACCACCACAATTTCAAAGCACAGCCGTAAATTTTTAGAAATTGCCGAAAAGCAAAAACAGGTAATTAACGTAAGCTATGAATTACCAAAAAGCTTTATTATAACAAATAAAAATAACGAAAATAAGGTTTATATATCGCAAATTTCGACAGGCACTTTACAAAAAAGGTCGAAAATACTTTAAATTTATATATTTTTGAAACTTTGTGAAAGGAAGTTTTTCATGAATAACGAAATTACAACACCTGTAACCGAAAATTATGACGAAAATTCCATACAGGTATTGGAAGGACTTGAAGCAGTAAGAAAGCGCCCAGGTATGTATATCGGCTCCACAGGTGAACGCGGCTTACACCACTTGGTGTATGAAATTGTGGACAACTCGATAGATGAAGCCTTGGCGGGTTATTGCACAAAAATTGACGTTGAAATTTTAGACGATGGTATTATTAGGGTTACCGACAACGGACGCGGTATTCCTGTTGGTATTAATCCCCAAAAGGGTATCCCTACCGTTACGGTTGTATTTACCATTTTGCACGCGGGCGGTAAGTTCGGCGGTGGCGGATATAAGGTATCGGGCGGTTTGCACGGCGTTGGCGCCAGCGTTGTTAACGCTCTTTCAAACTGGCTTGAGGTTGAGGTGCGCGACGGTAAAAAGGTTTATAAACAGCGTTATGAAAAGGGTGCTATTGTTACCGATTTAACCGTTATTGGTGAAACAAATGAAACAGGTACAACCGTTACCTTTAAGCCTGACCCCACAATATTTACCGATACCACAACCTATGATTATGATATTTTGCTTAACCGTTTGCGCGAACAGGCATTCTTAAACGCAGGTATTCGTGTTGTTTTAACCGATAAGCGTACCGATGATGCAATTGCCACCAAGGGTAAAAGCGACGACCTTTGCTTTGAGGGCGGTATTAAGTCATACGTTGAATATTTACTTAAGGGCATTAAAAAGGAAAGCCTTATTAACGACGTTGTTTATCTTTCGGGCAGTAAAAAGGATGAAACCGCTGAAATTGCGCTTTTATGGTCGACTGCTTATGATAACAAGATTTTGTCCTTTGCTAATACTCTTCACACCATTGACGGTGGTACACACGAACAGGCATTTCGTCAGACTGTTACACGTGTTGTAAATAAATATGCCCACGATTTTAAAAAGCTTAAGGAATCATCCGACAACCTTAAAGCCGACGATATTATGGAAGGTTTGGTTGCGGTTGTATCGGTTAAGCTTGCCGACGCACAGTTTGAAAGCCAGACTAAAGCAAAGCTTGGTAACACCTCTGTGGGTCAGTTGGTGCGTGATATTGTAAACGACCAGCTTTATAAATTCCTTGAAGAAAACCCTGCTGATGCAAAAATTGTTATTGATAAAGCAATTGCGGCTTCTAACGCCCGTGAAGCAGCACAAAAAGCACGTGAAGCGTCACGTAATAAGGCAGGTATTGGCAGTAAGACAAGAATGCCTGAAAAATTAACAGACTGTATTTCAAACGACCCCACAAGGACTGAAATTTACATTGTCGAAGGTGATTCGGCAGGAGGTAGTGCTGTTGAAGGCAGAAATGCCACTTATCAGGCTATTTTACCACTTTGGGGTAAAATGCTTAACGTTGAAAAAGCAAGGGAAGACAAGGTTTACGGCAACGATAAGCTAACACCCGTTATTACCGCGCTTGGTACGGGTATTGGCGAAAACTTTGACATTAATAAGCTTCGTTACGATAAAATTGTTATTATGGCCGATGCCGACGTTGACGGTAGCCATATTAGAACACTTTTACTTACATTTTTCTTTAGATATATGCCCGAGCTTATTGAAACAGGTCATATTTATCTTGCTCAGCCGCCCCTTTACCGCATTTCAAAGGGTAAATTACATTTTGACGTGTTTACCGATGAGGAAAAGGCACTTAAGGTAGAAGAACTAGGCGTGGGTGTTGACGTTCAGCGTTATAAGGGTCTTGGTGAAATGGACCCCGATCAGCTTTGGGAAACCACACTTGACCCCGAAAGAAGAACATTCTTGCGTGTTACAATGGCTGACGCTGCTTTGGCGGATGAAACCTTTACTATTTTAATGGGTGAAGAGGTTGAACCCAGACGTAAATTTATTGAAGAAAACGCAATTTATGCGACAGACCTTGATATTTAGGGAAAGGAGAGAGAAAAATGGCTAAACAAGAAGTAGTATATTGGCCCAGTAGTGAAGAAACTAAAATTCTTCCTGTTGAAATTACCGATGAAGTTAAGCAAAGTATGCTTCAATATTCAATGTCGGTACTTGTGGGACGTGCATTACCCGACGTGCGTGACGGCTTAAAGCCTGTTCACCGCCGTATTCTTTACACAATGTTTGAAAACGGCTTAACACCTGAAAGCAAATACCGTAAGTGTGCCGATACCGTTGGTACCGTACTTGGTAGATACCATCCTCACGGTGACGCCAGCGTTTACGACGCTATGGTACGTATGGCACAGGATTTTTCGCTCCGTTACCCCTTAATTGACGGTCACGGTAACTTTGGTAATATTGACGGTTATCCCGCCGCTGCTTACCGTTATACCGAATCTAAAATGAACCGCTTATCCTACAGTATGCTTGACGATATTAAAAAGGATACTGTTGATATGCTTCCAAACTATGACGACCGTTTACTTGAACCTGAGGTTTTACCCGTTCGTTTCCCACAATTATTGGTAAACGGCTCAAGCGGTATTGCCGTTGGTATGGCGACTGAAATTCCGCCACACAATCTTGGTGAAGTAATTGACGCTATGTGTTGCCTTATTGACAACCCCGATGCTGATTTACCCGAGCTTTGTGAGCATATAAAGGGACCTGACTTTCCCACAGGCGGTATTATTATGGGAAGAAGCGGTATTCGTGCCGCTTACGCTACAGGGCGAGGTAAGATTGTTGTTCGCGGTAAGGCTGAAATTGAGGAAACCAAGAACGGTAAATTCCGTATAATTATTACCGAAATTCCTTATAAGGTACGTAAAAAGGACCTTGTTAAGCATATTTATGACCTTGCGGCTGAAAAGAAAATTGAAGGTATTGATGACGTAGTTGACTATTCTTCAAACCGTGACGGCGGTATGCGTATTGTTGTTGACATTAAGAAAGACGCTAATCCACAGGTTGTACTTAACAAAATTTATAAAAATACCGCTTTACAAACCACATTTGGTGCAATTTTACTTGCAATTGTAAACGGAAAGCCACAAATTTTGACTTTAAAGGAAATGCTTCAAAACAGCATTGACTTTCAGTATGAAATTATTCGCCGCCTTACTGAGTTTGACCGCAAAAAAGCGGCTGAACGTGCCCACATTTTAGAGGGCTTAAAGGTTGCGCTTGATTTTATTGACGAGGTTATTGCAATTATTAGAAGCAGTAAGACTATTGCCGAAAGTAAGGAAGCATTAACCGAACGCTTTGGGCTCGATGATATTCAGACCACTGCTATCGTTCAAATGCAACTTGGTAAATTGGCAGGTCTTGAAAAACAAAAAATTCTTGATGAACTTAAGGAAAAACTTGACTTTATTAAAGAATGTGATGCTATTTTAGCATCTAGGGAAAGAATTTTGGATATAGTTAAAACTGAAAGCCTTAATCTTCGTGATAAGTATTCAGACGACCGCCGTACCGAAATTTCCGACGTTTTAGGCGAGGTTGACATTGAAGACCTTATTCCCGAAGAGGAATGTGTGCTTACAAAAACCGTTAACGGTTATATTAAGCGCTTGCCCGCTGACACATATAACGTGCAAAACCGTGGCGGCCGCGGTATTACAGGTATGACCACCCGTGAGGATGATATTGTTGAAAATATGTTTGTATGCTCATCCCACGACTATGTAATGCTGTTTAGTAACCTTGGCCGTATGTATCGCATTAAGGCATACGAAATTCCCGAAGGAAGTCGTACCTCAAAGGGTATGAATATGGTAAATATAGTACCGCTTATGCCAGGTGAAAAAATTACCGTTATTTTACCCGCAAGTGAATTGGACGAGGAAAAATATATTGCAATGGTTACCAAGAAGGGTACAATAAAGCGTACTAAGGTAGCAGAATTCCGCAATACTCGTAAGAGTGGTATTATAGCCATTTCTATTGATGAGGATGACGAATTGGCATTTGTAAGAATGACCGACGGCAACCAAAACCTGTTTGTTGCAACCAAAAACGGTCTTGCAATTCAGTTTAAGGAAACCGACGTGCGTGCAATGGGCCGTAATGCCCGTGGTGTTCGTGCAATTAGCATGCGCCAAGGCGACGAGGTTGTAGATATGGCGGTAACCGCCCTGGATACCAAGCTTCTTACTATTACCGAAACTGGCTATGGACGTATCAGTCCTATCAGTGATTACCGTATTCAGTCACGCGGCGGTAAGGGTCTCACCAACTACCGTACCGAAAAATACGGTGCTGTTGCGGCAACTATACCTGTAACAGGTGAAGAAGACATCATTATGATTGCTTCAAATGGTATTGTTATACGTATTTTTGCGGGTGATATTTCAACCTTTGGCAGACCTGCAAAGGGTGTTCGCGTAATGCGCGTGGCTGAGGGTGAAAAGATTTTGTCGGTTGGTCTTGCTGAGCACAACGAAGCCGAGGTTAACGACAAGCCTGAGGAAGCTGATGCCGACGCAGGTGAAGTTGATACCGCCGCTTTAGAAGCTGAAAACCGCCAAGCTGACGAGGAAGTTATTGAAACTGAGGAAAATTAATTGCGGTAAAAGCCACCGCCTAAAAAACGGTGGCAAATTTTCCAAAAAAGGTGATTTTTTATAATGAAATGTCCGCATTGTGATTTTGAAAGGGAAGTACCCTTTAAATTTTGCCCAATGTGCGGTGTAAAAGCGGTTAGTGATGAAATTATTGAGGAAAATAATTCTAATAATATACCACAAACCGAAAAAAACATAGTTAAGCCACAGGTTGTAAACTACGTTAAGCGTATTCCGTACGGTTTTACCGAAAAAACCTATAAGGAACGTAAGGAAATTAAAAAGCTGGCACGTTTAAGCTCATTTTCGTTTATATGCATTGAATTTATTTCAAGCATTGCAATTTATATTGTGCTTTACAGTCTTTTGGCGTTTGGCTTTACGTACGATAAGGCAGTAAATTTTATTGAAGACCCGTATTTTACACAGTTTTTTCAAATTACGGTGTCAAGCCTTATGTTTATAGTTCCATTTACCTTAATTTATAAAATATTTGGCTATAAAATAAGCAATATTATTGATTTTAACCTGCCAAAAACTAAAAGCTGGTTTCCAATTGTTTTAATGGGCATTGGCTTTTGTTCCTTTGCAAATATAGCAACGGGTATTGCCTCAAGTTTTTTTGAAAGCTTTGGCATTAATTACGAGGTTGATTTTGGTGAAAACCCACAGGGTATTATTGGTATAACACTGTCAATTCTTGCAACGGCGATTGTACCTGCTTTGGTTGAAGAATTTGCCTGTCGTGGAGTTGTTATGGGCAGTTTAAGGAAGTACGGCGATGGCTTTGCAGTGCTTGTATCGGCAATTATGTTCGGTCTTATTCACGGCAACTTCCAGCAAATACCCTTTGCCTTTATGGTTGGGCTTATTTTAGGCTTTGTTACGGTTAAATGTAATTCAATTTGGCCCGCTGTTTTAATACATTTTTATAATAATTTCTCATCGGTTATATTTGATTATGTATTTTACGGTATGGCAATTGAGCTTCAAAACGTAATTTATACAATTTATCTTGCAGTTTGCCTGTTTATTGGTATTTTGGGTGTGCTTTTATTAAGAAACAACACTGAAATATTTAAATTTGAACCTGCAAACACCGAATCAAGTGAAGGTAAAAAATATAAGTGGTATTTTTTAACCGAAACCACAATTTTTGTTATTTTAATTTGCATAGTTAATTCTTTGCAATATTTTAAAAAATAAATTTAGAAGGGGAGGTTTTTATGCGAATTTCAACATTGTTACCTTTAACTATACCCGAAGAAGAAGCAGAAATTCTTGCTTCAGAAGCTTTTTTAAGCGGAATATTAATATTTTTACTTATATTTTTATTCTTTACGTTGATATTTGCTGTTGTTACCGTTATTTTTCAAGGCATTGGTATTATGAAAATGCACGAAAAGCTTGGTCTTAAAAACGGTTGGATGGCTTTTGTACCTTTTTTAAATGCTTATGCAATTGGTAAGGTTGCCGAACAGTACATAAAAGCCGACGGTAAAAAATCGGCAAAGTTTTCGGTTATATTGGTTGTTGCCAATTCAATTTACTTCTTAATTTCTATGGTTTCATTGTTTTTTAATATTTTTATGACCGTTGCTGAAGAAATGGCAGTATCACCCGAAGCAATTTTAACCGTTTCGGCTATTAGCTTGGTTTTTGCCTTTTTTGAATTAACCTTTTCTTGTGCTTATATGGTTGTTAGCTACGTTGCATGGTGGCGTGTATATGCTATTTTCAGTAACAAAAATGCAACACTTTATTTAATTCTTTCAATCTTTGTGTCGGTTGTGCATCCCTTCCTTGTGTTTGCTATCAGAAACAACGACCCAGTAAACGTGGAAATTAAGGTAGAAGAAATTCCTGAGGTTGCTGTAACAACAGAAGAAAATTAAATTGGGGTTTATCTAATTCATAATGCGTAATTATAGAATGATTTTAATTGAAATATCACGTAGGGACAGGCGTCCTCGACTGTCCGTTAATCTTTAAATAAAATCAATATTTATTGTAGTAATCAATAAATATTAAATTGCGTATTAAAAATTAAAATACATATCTAATCGCGCTTTTTGCGGACAGTCGAGGACGCCTGTCCCTACAATGTGCCTTCAATTTAACTAACCGATAAACTATAATTTGAAATAATATTAAATTTCCGTTGTTTATGCGGTTGCACACACAGGTGCGACCTTACGATATTACATATTTAAATTTTTAAGGAGTGATTTTATGTTAAATTTATTAAGCACTATGGCTGATACGTCACCTAATATGTCAGATGAAGTTTCATTAGTAGTTCTTCTTGTTGTTTATGGCATAATTTTTGGCGGTTTGTTTGCAGTTTTGTTTGTGTATTGGTTATTTAAAGCAATTGCAATTTTTAAAATGAGCAAAAAATTAAATATTAATATGCCATGGCTTAGCTTTGTACCTTACTGCCTACCCTTTGCTTATGGACGTATTGCTGAAATGTATAACAAAAATCATTTCAAAAAGCCGATTAAGTATTCAATTTTACTTTTAATACTTCAGTTTGTGCCAGGCTTTTTAGTATTTATACTTTATTTCTTTTTATTTGCAATTGTTTTTGCAGCAGCGGCATTAATGAATATTCCGGGAATGGAAGTTATAGCTGTTATTTTAATTTTATTATTCTATTTTATTTTCTTTGCTGTAGCGATGGCTATTGCATTTTTTGTAAATTTGTTTAATTACCTTGCTTGCTGGAACGTGTTTGCAATTTTCGGCGGGGAAAAGAACGTCCTTTTATTTATAGCTTCAATAACAATTGGCATCGAGCCGTTTGTACTTTTCGCCCTTCGCAACAAAGAACCACAAAATTTAAGGGAAGAATTTGTTGTTCCTGAAATTGTGGAAGAAAATTAAATTTAGGTTTATAGCACAGACTATATTTTCATTTTGTAGGGACAGGCCTCCCGGACTGTCCGTTTATTAAGGCAAATTCCTAACGGGCAGTCGAGGACGCCTGCCCCTACGAATCCTTAATTAAGTCCCCTACAAACTATAATCTAAAATAATATTAAAGCGGTAGAAACTAAATAAATATTTTCTACCGCTTTTTTTAGGTGATAAAATGAACAAGGAATTTATGAAGCTGGCAATCTTAGAAGCTGAAAAAGCCGCGCAAAAGGGCGAGGTGCCTGTTGGAGCTGTTATCGTAAAAAACGGCGACGTTATTGCAACGGGTCACAACCTGCGTGAAGAAAAGAAAAATGCATTATCACACGCTGAAATTGAAGCAATTAATGTCGCTTGTCAAAAGCTTGGCAGTTGGCGGCTTGACGACTGTGAATTATACGTTACCCTTGAGCCTTGCCCAATGTGCACGGGTGCAATTATTAACGCAAGAATTAAAACCGTAATTTTTGGTGCCTATGACAGCAAAATGGGTTGTATGGACAGCGTTATAAATTTATGTGATTATCCCTTTAACCACCGCCCCGAAATTTACGGCGGTATTATGGAAGATGACTGCCTTGCAGTTTTGCAAAAATTCTTTAAAAAACTGCGTTAAAAACCGCCCTTTAACAGCCAATAGAAATTATTAAAATGACCTAATACACGTTTTTAAAAAACTGAAAGGCTGTGAAACAGGGTTATTTTATTAGTTTTTTTACCGATTTTTTAGGTATAATTTCAAGATAGATAAGAATGCCCACATATAATATAATCGCTACACCTGTTAAAAATATTATGTAAACTAAATTATTTTGAATATTTAATAGCCTTAAAGCTGTGCTTATTATAAAACAAACCGAAAAAGCCGTGGTTAAAGGCAATAATAAATCGGTAAAAATTAAAATTTTTGCTTTGCTTATTTTTATAAGTCTACCCACGTTTAAAAGGCAGGTATAAAGGTTTGAAAAATACATTATTAAAATAAATCCATTTATCCCCATTTTAGGTAAAATTATTAAAATTAATAAAAGCCTAATTGCAGAATCGCTAACGGCGGTTTTAAAGGTGAAGGACTGTTGGTCAAGCCCTTTTAAAATTCCGTCGCATATACTGTCAAGGTACATTAGCGGCACTATTGGGGACAGCGCTTTTATTAAATAGCCGACGTCACCGCTTTTATAAATTAAAATACCAATTTTTTCACCTCCAACAAAGAAAACCGAACCGCACAGCATACCGCAAATTAGGGTTAGCTTTATAATTTTTTCGGTGGCGGATTTTATTGCATTTCGGTTTTGGTGGGTGACCGCCTCGCTTATTTCGGGTATAAGCAGAGTTGAAACTGAATTTAGTATAGCCGATGGGAAAAACAGTATTGGCAACGCCATACCTTTTATCATACCAAACTGCGAAAGTGCATTTTGAGTGGAAAGTCTAAATTTTGCTAAATTTTTGGGTACTAAAATATTTTCGCCCGTGCGAAGCAGCGAATTTAAGTACCTTCCGCTTGTAATTGGAAGTGATATATGGATTATATTTCCTAAAAGCCCCTCTATTTTTTCTGCCTTTTGTCCTTTTAGTGTTCTTGTTTCGACAATATACGACAACAAAAGCAATAAAAAGCCAAAAGCCTCGGCCAAGGCGTCACCTAAAATTATGCCAAAGCAACACGCCGCAATGCCTTTAGAGTAAAATAAATTAATAAAACCAACAATTATAATAATTCGCGCTGTTTGTTCAATTATTTGACCGACAGAATTCGGCAAAATTTTACGTTTTGCAATAAAATATCCCCTTAAAACTGAAGATGCGCCAATAAAGGGAAGTGAAAGCGGTAAAATTTTAAGGGATATTATCGTACGGCTGTCCCCTAAAATTTTATTTCCTATAAAGTCTGCGCTGAAAATAATGATAATAGCCGAAATGGTCGCAATAATAAGGGTAAGCAGTAGAGAACTAAACAAAATTCGTTTGCAGTTTTGCTGTTTTTCCTTGGCAATTTCTTCGGCACAAAGGCGGGTAACTGCGGTGGAAATTCCGCTTGTGGCAAAGGTTGACGCCAAAACGTAAAACGAAAATATAACCTGATAAAGCCCAATGCCCTCGCTTCCGATTTTGCCCGACAACCAAACCTTGAAAATTATGCCGGCAAACCTTAACAAAAGTGAAGTTGCGGTTAAAATGGCGGCATTTTTAATAAAAACACCCTTTTTAATAAAGCATCGCCCCAAAAAATAATTATATATAATTGTATGACTGCACCGCTTTATTAATGAGTATTGAAAAAATTGTTATTTTTTAGTATAATATAATTTAAAGGAGTGTGATAACATGGCTTCACCCTTAGCGGACAAGCTCCGCCCCACTAAAATAGAAGAGGTTTTTGGTCAAAAGCATATTTTGGCTGACGGCAAGGTGCTTAGGCGCATTATTGATTCAAAGCAAATACCAAACCTTATATTTTACGGGCCGTCGGGCGTGGGTAAAACCACAGTTGCTAATATAATTGCCGAAAATTGCGGTAAAAAGCTTTGTTATCTTAACGCTACCACCGCTTCAACCGCCGATATTAAGGAAATTATTTCAACCATCGGCACCTTTGAAAGCAGCAACGGTATTTTACTTTATCTTGATGAAATTCAGTATTTTAATAAAAAGCAACAGCAAATTTTGCTTTCATACATTGAAAACGGCGATATTACCTTAATTGCATCTACCACCGAAAATCCGTTTTTTTACGTTTATAATGCAATAATAAGCCGTTCTACAGTTTTTGAATTTAAAACCCTTTCACGTGAAGATATTATGGGGGTTATAAACCGTGGTATAAGGCTTATCAGCGAAGAAAAGGGTAAGCCTATTAACATTAGTGAGGATGCAGTTAAAAAAATTGCCACCTCGGCTAATGGTGACGTTCGAAAATCGCTTAATACCCTTGAACTTTGCCTTGTAACCGCTGAAACAAGCAGGGATATTACGGTTAGTGACGATTTACTTGAAGAAATATTGGCTTCAAATTCGGTAAGATATGACCGCGAAGGCGATCAGCATTACGATATTATTTCGGCTTATCAAAAATCAATGCGTGGCTCTGACCCTGATGCCGCAATTTATTACCTTGGCAGGCTTTTAGCGGCGGGTGATTTACCAAGCGCCTGCAGGCGACTGCTTGTTTGCGCTAACGAGGACGTAGGTCTTGCTTATCCGCAAATTATTCCCATTGTAAAGGCGGCGGTTGATACCGCAATGATGGTGGGACTTCCTGAAGCACGGTTACCCTTAGCTAATGCGGTAATTTTGGTGGCAACCTCGCCCAAATCGGTTACCGCACATGATGCTATAAATGCTGCAATGGCTGACATTGAACGGGGAATTGGCGGCGATATTCCGCGACATTTACAAAATAAACACTTCGACGGCGAGGATGCCGAAATTGTTGGTCAGCATTATAAATATCCACACAACTTTAAAGGACATTATGTAAACCAACAATACCTGCCTGACGAAATTAAAAATAAGAAATATTATAATTTCGGGGATAATAAGTTTGAGCAAAGCTCGAAGGAATATTGGGACAAAATTAAGAGGTGAAAGCTTTGAAGGAAAATACCTTGCCTAAAAAGACAACTTGGCTTTGGTTTGTAAGGGTTATTTTAATTACCTTTATATTAGTTGCAATTTGCCTTTATTTTACTCCACTTTTTAGTTTCTTAAAAATTGCCGCTATTGTCATTGGAATTTTGGGGATTATAATTGCTTTTCTTTACCTGCCCTTCTTTTTTAAAACCTATAAAATTATACTTTCCAATGATGCGGTTATTGTAAAGTACGGCATTTTTATTAAAGCTGAACATATTATGCCCTATAAACGAATGATTTACGCCCAAAGCTTTGAAACACCTTTAGCTAGGCTTTGGGGTGTTGCCGCCGTGCGTCTTAAGGCGGCTCGCAGTTATTTGCTTGTTGCCGAAATTGAAAAAGAATCGGCACGGTCGATAATTGACTTTTTAGCCGAGGGGGAATCGCATGAATAAAGTCTTTCGTGCCCACCCCCTGATGATTTTTAACTTTCTAAAGCCGTTTTTATTCGTGCTTTTAATTCCCGTTGTACGCGGTCTTATTCAGTATGCTGCAAGCGGTGAATATGACAGTATTTTAAAGTTTGAAATTGTGCTTTCGGTGGCGCTTTTTGTTATTGGTTTTTTGCGTTGGTGGTGTTTTAAGCTAATTTTAAATGAGGAAAAGCACACAATTACGGTTATAAGCGGTTTGTTTTTCCGCCGCACCGCTAAAATTAACGTCGACAGGCTTTCTTCGGTACAAACAAAGCAAAATCCGCTTGAATTTATTTTTCGCGCGGTTACCTTTCGCATTAATACCGAAGCAGGTAATATTGGCAAGGCCGATTATGAGTTTAAATTAAGTATGAAATCCGCCAAGGCGGTTTCAACCCTGCTTTACGGCAAGGGCGATAATAAGAAAATTAGGTTTTCGCTTTTTAAAATTGCTGTGCTTGCGGCAACAACCTCATCAGCCTTTACCGGTATACTTGTAGGTGTTCCGCTTATTTACAGGGCGGGTAATTTGCTAGAAATTGCTATAAGCGATATGCTTATTAATGAAATTAACAACGTATCAAATAAGATTGAAACCTATTTTCCACCTGTTGTAAATGCAATTAGCCTTGTTTTTTTGGGCTCTTATCTAATATCCTTCCTTTATTCGTTATTTAAGTATCTTAATTTTAGATTAAGGCTTGGACAGGATAAAATGGAAATACGTTCAGGCTTTTTTGTGCGTACCCGCACCGCATTTAAAAAAGCAGCTATTAATAACGTAAGAATAGAACAATCCTTTTTAATGCTTTTGTTACGTCGCTTTGCAATGCGTGTTAGTGTTGGTGGATATGGTGAAAGCAAAAGCCGTTCGGAAGTGGTAATTCCGCTTGAAAAGGGGCAGGAAATTAGAAAGCACTTTGCTGAATATTTACCCTTCTTTAAATGTGACACCGGTGTGTTTATTAAACCACGTCCAACCGCAGTTAACCGAAGCCGATTTTTGTTCTTCCCAACCATTTATTTTATATCCGCAGTTGTTTTAACAATTATACTTGGCAATCGGTTTGACGATTTTGACCGTTTTGCGTTATTTTGCCTCTGGGTAGTTGGCACTTTAATTATTATTCACGCTTGGTTTTGCCTTTTTGAATGTTTTAAGGGCAAGGTCGATTTTGGTGAAAATGTGTTTATCCGCAGTCGCAAGGGCTTTAAAACCTGCGAGCTTTACTGTCCAAAAGAAAATGTGGGCGAGGTTAAGCTTGTGCGGTTTCCTGCTGATATGTGGCATCACACCTGCCGTTTGCGTATAACGGTTAGAAGTGAACGTGCCGACAGCCTTTGCGTAAGGCATTTAGATTATGAAACGGTTAAAAAGACCGTAAATGAATATTTTGAAATTAATGCATAAATTCACAGTATTTACCCAAAATAATAAAAATGTTCCACGTGAAACATGGGGGTTATACTGTGAATTTTCTTTTGGACTGTTTAAAAGCCTTTGCTGTTGGTGGTGCAATATGTGTTATAGGTCAGTTATTAATTGACTTAACCAAGCTTACGCCTGCAAGAATACTTGTGTCCTACGTTGTGTCGGGCGTTATACTTACAGGTATTGGTATGTATGGCGGTTTAGTTAAGTTTGCAGGTGCTGGTGCAACAGTGCCGCTTACAGGCTTTGGTTATAGTTTGGCAAAGGGTGTTGAAAAAGCGGTTGATGAATATGGATTAATAGGCGCATTAACAGGCGGTTTGACCGCTACCGCTGCGGGAATTACCACCGCTATACTGATGGGTCTTATAATGGCATTGATATTTAAGTCAAAGGATAAATAGAAAGTGCGGTATTTCTACCGCACTTTATTTTTTTATTTAAATTATAGTTTATCGCTCTGTTGAATTGGTATTACAGTGTAAGGACAATTCACGAATTGTCCGTAAATTACAGCAATACGTAAACGGGCGATCAACAATTGCCCCTACAAAATATACAATTTAATTATTCTATAATTCCGAATTACGCATTAAGCATTCCGAATTTCGCGTTACCGATAAACCCCAAATTTACTTTTCAAATCCGTCCTTACCGTATCCTATAAACGAAATAATAATTGAAATTATGTTAAAACTTTCGCAAATTATACCACCAAGTGAAAATACCGTAATATTATACGCTAACCAAGCTGGAGTTACGGCAAAAAGGCGAACTGTACGAATTGCTTTGCCGTTGTTCTTCCACATGGCAATGGTATAAGCAATTTGTGATATTGCTATAACGAAGGATATTATGGTGGTAATTACAAGTGTTGTTGTCCAAACCTTTTCGAAACATAATAACGAAATAAGGGGCACAACAATATAACCAATGCAAATCGCTGTTAAAATTGGCGGTTTTTTCAGCTTTTTGTTTAACAATACAAAAGTGTTTGTAAATGCAATAACGTTTATCAAAAAGCCATCGTATGCGCCCAATAATAAATAACTTATGCCAAAACAAACGGCTGAAATAGTTTGAACTAAAAATAAATGGCGGTTATTTTTTAGTTGAAACGAGAAAATTATACCCGCACAGGATATAATGCTTAAGATTTGCGCTATTACGTCCATAAATTTTAACCCCCCACAAAATTCTTAACAATAATAATATAAATTTTTCTATATGTCAATCTGAAGTTTTTTATTTACAAGCAGTTATTTTATTGATATAATAAATTTGTGATTATTGATGTTTCACGTGAAACATTTTGCATTTTGGAGGTTATAATGGGAAAGATTATCTCGGTTGTTAATCAAAAAGGCGGTGTAGGCAAGACCACAACTGCTGTAAACCTTGCCGCAGCCGTTGGTATTGCCGGTAAAAAGGTCTTGCTTGTTGATGCTGACCCACAGGGTAACACCACAAGCGGCTACGGTATTCCAAAGAAAAATGTTAAGGTTTCTACATACGAACTTCTTGTAGGTACAGGAAAAATTGAAAACGCTATAATAAATACCGAATTTGAAAAGGTTGACGTTGTGCCTGCATCTATTGATTTGGCGGCTGCCGAGCTTGACCTTATCGAAATTGAAAATCGCCAAAATCAGCTTAAAATGGCGCTCGCCTCGGTTCGTGATAAGTATGATTACATATTTATAGACTGTCCGCCGTCCTTGGGACTTATTACAATTAACTCGCTTAACGCAAGCGATACAGTTTTAGTGCCTATACAATGTGAATATTTCGCCCTTGAAGGTCTTTCACAGCTTATGGCGACTGTACGTCAGGTTAAGCGCCTTTACAACCCCACGCTTGAAATAGAGGGCATTGTGCTTACTATGTATGACGGACGTTTAAATCTTACAGGTCAGGTTGTGGGTGAAATTAAAAAATATTTTGCCGACAAGCTTTACAAAACTGCAATTCCACGTGCGGTAAGACTTTCGGAAGCGCCATCATTTGGTATGCCTATCCAGTATTATGATAAGCGTTCAAAGGGTGCGGCGGCTTATAACGATTTAGCCAAGGAATTTTTAAAGAAAAATAGGAGGGTATAAGAAATGGCAGTTAAAAAAGGCGGTCTCGGCCGCGGACTTGATTCTCTCTTTAATGAAAACTCTACCGAAGAAAACGGTGTTTTAAAGCTTAATATAAATGATATCGAGCCTAACCGCGAACAACCACGTAAGACCTTTGATGATGATGCAGTTTCTGAACTTGCGGATAGTATAGCACAACACGGTTTAATACAACCTATTGTGGTTTCACCATTATCAAATGGCAGATATAGTATAGTAGCGGGCGAAAGACGTTGGCGCGCTTGCCGTATTGCAGGGCTTAATGAAGTCCCTGTAATCGTTAAAGAAGCTTCTAAGCAGGAGCTTATGGAAATCGCGCTTATTGAAAATTTACAGCGTGAAGACTTAAACCCCGTTGAAGAAGCGTTCGGCTACCGTTCACTTATCGACAGCTTCGGCCTTACACAAGAAGAGGTAGCAACCCGTATGGGTAAATCACGTTCGGCGGTTACTAACGCCCTTCGTTTATTGAATCTAAATGAAGACGAGCTTGATGCCCTTAAAAACAGCCTTATCACCGCGGGACACGCGCGCTGTCTTATAGGTATAGAAGATGGCGAAACACGTGCAAAAATGCTTGAGGCAGCTATTAACGGCGCTTCGGTGCGTGATATTGAAAGAATGGCGCAGCTTGCTAAAAAGCCACAGAAAGCCTCTAAAATAGAGGAAAAGAACAAGCTTTACAGCGAGGTTGAGTTATCTCTTCGCAGCGAGCTTCACCGTAAGGTTAAAATTGTTTCTACAGGCAAGGGCAAAGGCAAAATTACCATTGAATTTTACAGCGATAAAGAGCTTTGCGATTTTGCAAACAAGTTAACGGATTAATATATGACAAAACGTCTTAGAAAATTAATGCCTTGCAGGGTGTTTAGACGCCGTCCACCACCAAATAAATTCTGATTTTAATAACGAATTTTAAAATTTAAAGGAGAAGAATTTATATGTGGTTTATTTTATCATTAGTAACCATATTTTTTTGGGGCGGCAGTGACCTTTTTTCAAAAATGGGTTCAAAATCTACCGACAAATACAGTCACTGGAAAATAGTTATAGCGGTTGGTACCGTAATGGGTATTCACGCAACTATTTCGGTGCTTACAGGCACAGAGTTTCAACCAATTGATTTTATACATTATTTGCCCGCAACATTTTGTTATATAGCATCAATGATTTTGGGTTATGTAGGTCTTCGTTACATAATGCTTTCAATAGGTTCACCTATTTGTAACTCATCGGGTGCAATTGCATGTATACTTTGCCTTGTTTTTCTTGGAAAAGAACATTTACCAGATGCTATTACCTGGCTGGGTATGATTTTTGTTATAATCGGTGTTATTGGGCTTGCTTTTGTTGAAAAGAATGTAGATGAAGAAGTAAAAGAACTTTCGAGCAAATCGGAAAATAAAAAATACCGTGTTAGCTTTATCGCGCTTGTATTCCCGTTCTTATATGCTTTACTTGACGGGTTAGGCACTTTTGCGGATGCACTTTTGCTTGATACCGGCAAAGTAAATGAAGATTCAGGTAACATCGCTTATGAATATACCTTTTTCATAATGGCAATTATTTGCTTTATATATGTATATATTATCAAAAAGGAAAAATTCGAAAAGAAATACGATGCACCAAAGTGGATAGGTGCTTGTTGTGAAACAGCAGGGCAATTTGCCTACATTTACGCGCTTGGTCCGAAGTATGGTAATCCTGCTGTTGCTGCACCAATGATTTCGGCTTACTGTGTTTTCTCGGTTTTCCTTTCAAGAGTAATTCTTAAAGAAAAACTTACATGGAAGCATTACACAGTAATTTTCACTGTTTTTGCAGGCATTATCATTATGGGTGTTGCTGAAGGCCTGGCTGAAAAGGATATAGAAATCACTGTAAGCGAAGTTGCAAACTATATTAAAAACATAATTTAATTTTTAAACATTCAAATTAAAGGTGGTCGGGTTTAAATATCCTGCCACCTTTTTTCTTTTTAAAAGTATGTTTATATGAATGATTATTTTTCAATTTTTTGGAAATAATTTTTTTATGTACCGCAAAAATCAAAAAACACCCTTTATATATATAATAGGTAAGCGACCCTGTTTTTTATTTATTTTTTAAAGTTGAATAGGTGCTTAAACGCAAGTAAAACCCAAGATATTGTGGTCAAAAAAATTTTTTAAAAAAGTTTAAAAAAAGTGTTGACAAAAGGGTATTGAGTGTGGTATTATACTCTAGCGCTCTAACGAGGGGCGCAAAAGACGGACCTTGAAAATTAAACAACGACAATAATAAGGACCCGACAATTCTTAAGAGAAATCGAGAGAAAATGTCAGTACTTTAACAAGTATGAAGGACAAAAACAATCCGTCAGTATTGTCTAAGAATGAGCTTAAAGCTTATCTAAGAAGATGTTAACGCCGCAAGGTGTTAAGATATA
>JAGAPJ010000078.1 GCA_017623315.1 Clostridia bacterium
AAACGCTATTTTAGAAGCCCTTAAAAACGGTGAGTTTTATTCATCCTGTGGCCCTGAAATTTACAATTTTTATGTGGAAGACGGCAAGGCTGTAATTGACTGCTCACCCGTTAAAAAGGTGCGACTTCACAGCGATATGCATCCTGTTCGTTACGAAATTGATGATGAGGGTAATTTAACCCACGCCGAGTTTGATATTGAAAATTACTGGGCGGGACCTTATGATTACGTAAGAATAAGCATTACTGACAAGGACGGCAATAAGGCTTGGACCAACCCGATATTTTTGTCAGATAAGTATTAATATAACTTATGTTTTGATATGAGTTTTTTCAAAAATTGAAAGAGGTATATTTGCTTTTGTCAAAGACAATTAATATAAAGAAAAATATAAAAAAGTATATATATATCAAAATTCCCAAAAAATAATAAGATTTAATCCTAATGACAAGGGTACGCTTATAGGATTACCGTATAGATATACCGTTCCTTGTGCTTCTGAAATGTTTCAGGAAATGTATTATTGGGACACCTACTTTACAAATGTTGGGCTTTTGGTAGAGAAAAATGCAGAACTTGCGAAAAATAATGTTGATAATATGCTTTATATGGTTGAAAAATATGGTTTTATGCCTAATGGTAATAGAACGTTTTATCTCAATCAATCTCAACCTCCGTTTTTATCGCAAATGGTTAAAGAAATTTATGAAGCTGTCTATGATAAAGAATGGTTAACATCGGCATATAGCATCCTGAAAATAGAATATTCTTTTTGGCAAGAAAAAAGGATGCTACAAAATGGTCTCAATAGTTATACGGGTCACGAAATTAAAGAGGATAGTATTGATAGAATTGCGGAATATGGCCTTTCGCGTATGGGGTATAAACCTAAAGTTTTTAAAGATGAAATAAAACGAACTATATATTCGGAAATAAGGTCTTTTTGTGAAAGCGGTTGGGATTGCAATTCTCGTTTTCTTGAAAAGCCTCACGAATTTAATTAGGTTTGCCTTAATTCTTTACTTTACGGTATGGAAAGTAATATGCGTTATTTTTCGAAAGTTCTTGAAAATGGCGAAGAAGAAATTTGGAAGACAAGAACGGAAGAACGCAAAGCCAAAATGCAAACACTTTGGAAAGAAGATGAAGGCATTTTCAAGGATTATAACCCTTATACTGAAAAGTTTTCAGACTATGCATCAGCTGCAACATTTTAGGCGCTATTTTCGGGCTTTGCAACACCTGAACAGGCAAAATCTATAGTAGCAGCACTTCCAAGATTTGAACTAGAGTACGGCGTAAGTGCGGGCGAAGAAAACCCGCTTGGAATGGTCAGTGGGACTATCCTAATATTTGGGCGCCTATACAGTTAATAGTATATAATGGGCTTATGAATTATGGATATACAGAAGATGCCGAAAGAATCGCCCGTAAATATATTAAACTTATAGAGAAAAACTTTGCCGAAACGGGTAACTTATGGGAAAAATACAACGGACATACTGCCGTAAATACTAACGAAGAGTATGATGCGGCCAAAATGCTTGGTTGGACTGCAGGTGTGTATACTTATTTTTGTAATGAAATTGATAAAAAATAAATATACACAATTATGGTTTGTATGTATTCCAAAGAAGCATATGGATAAAACACCGTCATAATGCAAGAAGATGGCTGCCGGTAAGTGAGTTTATATTTATTATATCGAAATACTGGTTTTTGCGTTGTTAAAAACTTGTGATAGCATTTTGATAACAATTTTAGATTCTTTATAAATAAAGAGTCAACATATTTATGATGCAAAATCTATTAATAATATACGATAATTAGTTTGTTTAATAATTTTTAGCTTTATAGGTGTGATAAAAATGCGAAGTGAATTATTGTTAAATAGTGGTTGGAAATTTCATAAAGGTGATATTAAAGTGGAAACACCGTTGATAAAAGAGCCTATATATTACCAAAGCAAGACTGAACGAAAAAAGGCAGGCCCTGCCGCTTACGGTTATTTAAACGGATTGGACCACTTTTGGACTTCAGGTAAGGTGCTTAGTGAAAAATGGGCAGATGTTGATTTGCCACATGATTACATAATTGACCAAGACATAACCAATGATGGTACTAACCAAGCGCTCGGTTATCTAAAATATTCTAATGCTTGGTATAGAAAGTCATTTACTTTGCCAAGTGAATATATTGATAAGCGTATAACCCTTCGTTTTGACGGTATTGCGGGTAAATCTACCATTTATTTAAACGGCTGTCTAATGTATCATAATTTTTCTTCATACAACACTTTTGAAATTGATATTACCGACCGTGTTTTCTTTGATAAAGAGAACCGTATTGCAGTATACGTTAATACTGAAGAATTTGAGGGTTGGTGGTATCAAGGCGGGGGTATTTACCGAAACGTTTGGTTAACCGTTACCGACCCGGTGGCTATTGACCTTTGGGGTGTTTATGCGCCTTATGAAAAAATTAACGATACCGATTTTAAAATCAACTTTGAAACAACGGTTGTAAATGCTGATTTTGAAGATAGAAAAATTACAGGCGATAGTTTTGTTATTGATAAGGATGGTAACACGGTTGCAATCGCAAGCTTTAGCGGCAACACTGTTTTAAGAGATAAAACTGTATTTAAATATAGTGTCGTTGTTGAAAACCCACTTTTGTGGGACTGTGAAGATCCTAATCTTTACACAGTAAAAACAGTCCTTAAATCCTTCGGTCAAGAAATTGACGTTTATGAAACACGCATCGGCTTTAGAACGATTGATTTTACTGCAAACGACGGTTTTTATCTTAACGGTAAAAAGACTTTTATTAAGGGTGTTTGCGGACATCAGGACTTTGGACTTACCGGTCTTGCTGTACCGGAAAATATTGCGAAATATAAAATTTCTTTAATGAAGCAAATGGGCGCAAACGGTTATCGTACAAGCCATTATCAGCAAACCGAAGGCTATCTAAATGCTTGTGATGAATTAGGTATGCTTGTAATGAACGAAGCCAGGTGGTTTGAAAGCACTAAGGAATCGTTTGAGCAAATTGAATCACTTGTAAAACGTGACAGAAACCGTCCAAGTGTTATTATGTGGTCTACAAGTAACGAGGAAACCACACATATTACTGAAAACGGTAGACGTACTCATCGTTCTATTGCAGCTTATATTAAGAAGTTAGATTATACAAGGCCTATTACTGCAGCACAAAATACTTCACCTGACAAATCAACCATATTTGATTATTGTGATGTTGCAGGCATTAACTATAACTTAAACCTTTTTGATATAGTACACGAAGCACGTCCTGATTTGCCTATTTTTGCAGCTGAATGCTGTGCTACGGGTACAACAAGAGATTGGCACATTGAAAGCGATGAAACAAATGGTAGAATTAGGGATTATGACACTACACCCTATACTGCTTGGTATAATTCACGCAAAGATACTTGGAAGCACTATATGGAAAGACCGTATATTTTCGGTGCTTTTCAATGGATTTCAATAGACCATAGGGGAGAGGCTATGTGGCCTGCAATATCCTCTAAATCGGGCGCGATTGATATGTTCTTACAAAAGAAGGGCGCATTCTATCTTAATAAATCTTATTGGGCTGATGAACCACTTGTACATATTGTTCCGCATTGGAACTTTAACGGTCTTGAAGGTCAGAAAATATTCGTACCTGTTTACACAAACTGTGATGAGTTGGAACTTTTCTTAAATGGAAAGTCACTTGGTAAAAAACAAATAGAAAAGTATTCTTGGGGCGAATGGTCGCTGCCTTTTGAAAAGGGCGAGCTTTTATGTGTTGGCTATAAGAACGGCACAAGGGTTTGCGAGGATAAACGAATTACCGCAGGAAAGCCTGTTGCATTTAAGTTGACATTAGAAAATGATGTTAAACCAAACGGCAGTGATATTGCATTATTTACTTGTGAATGTGTAGATGAAAACGGTAACGTTGTACCTACTGCAAATGAGCTTGTAACCTTTACCATTAGCACCGAAGACGGCCTTGTTTCAAAAGAAACGGGAGAATTTGTAAAAGTGGATAGCGGCGCCCGTGCAGAAATTGTTGGTACAGGTTCGGATAATACCGACCATAACAACGTTAAAAACAATACCCGACAAATGTATATGGGCAAAATCAGTGTTGCTGTTAAACTCGGTTTAAACCAAAAGAAGCTAATTTTAAATGCTCAAAGTAAAAACATTGGTTTCGGTAAAATTGTGGTTGAATTTTAAATATGTATAAAAACTGACTGCAATTTATTGCAGTGTAAGCAAAAAAGAGGAAAAAGTATGCTCGATTATAATGTAAAAATCGGTTTAGTTGCAATGCGTCGCAATACAACCGACCGTCCCCGTGGAACCTTCCTTACCTGGTATTCTGCAGAGCAACGTGGTAAAAAGTTTGTAAACTATATTGAAGAAAATTTTAAAACCGAAAACGTTTCTTTTGTGGATAACAAGGGTATTGGTCACGAAGATTTGGTTTTTGACGACAAATCCGCTGAAGAGGTAATTGAACGCTTCAAGGCTGAAAAGGTTGATGCAGTTATGATTATTAACTGCAACTTCGGTAATGAAGAAGCCGCCGCCGACATTGTAAAGGCTTTGGGCAAACCCGCACTTTTGTGGGCACCGCTTGATGACGAATATTATGTTGACGGTATGCGCCCGACAGATTCACAGTGCGGTCTTTTTGGCGTATCACGCCAAATGCAGCGTTATCATTTGCCTTTTTCACATCTTCCTTGCTGCAGGGTTGAAAGTGATGAGTTTAAAGAAGGCTTTGAAAGCTTTGTGCGTGTAGCTTGCATGGTTAAAAACTTTACGGGTCTTCGCATCGGTCAAATCGGCAGCCGTCCTTATCCTTTCTTCTCGGTTATTTGGAACGAAGGGGAACTTATGGAAAAGTTCGGCGTTAAGATTACTGCGCTTAACTTTGCGCACATTCAGGACCGTATGAAGCAGGCTGCTGAAAAATATCCTGACGAAATCAAGGAAATTGAAGAATACATACTTAAAAATTACATCCTTGACGACCTCACACCTAAATACGTAAATGGTATGGCAACAATGGTTGTAATGTATAAGAAATTGTTTGAAGAATATAACCTTGACGTTATTTCGGCTGAATGTTGGACCGCTACCCCCGTTATGTTTGACGGCTTGGCACCCTGTACCGTGTACGGTATTCTTAACGATATGGGTTATATGGTATCTTGCGAAAGCGATATGCACTGCGCTTTAACAATGGTGCTTTTAAAGTCGGCAACCTTAGGTAAAGGCAAACCTTTATTTGGTGAATTTACTGTTCGCCACCCTGAAAACAAGAATGCCGAGCTTTTGTGGCATTGCGGTCCGTTCCCACTTTCCCAAAAAGCTGAAAGCGGAATTGACTCAACTGCACGTCTTGTTAATCAACGTTCTTGGTTTAGAGCTAAAGACGGTACTTATACCGTTGCCCGTATAGACCAAGAAAGCGGCGATTATATGATTTTACCGCTTATTTGTAAAACAACCGAAGGTCCCCAAACCCACGGTACATATATTTGGGGCGAATTCGAGGATTTACAAAAGGTTGAAGACCGCTTAATTGACGGCCCGTACATCCACCACTTTGTTGAAATTGAGGGTGATTACAGAAAGGAAATCAATGAATTCTGTAAATACTTCCCCAATCTTAAAGTCGATAAAAATATTTAATGCTGAATTGATTATGACTATATACTAAACTTATAAATAAAAGCCGTAGGCAAATTCCTACGACTTTTATTATATATATAGTGGCAAGAATATAAATTGTATATGTTTAAAATAGGTATAATAAAATAAATCTCGGCCTAAATGCGATTAAATCGCATTTTGGCCGAGATTTATTTTATGCGTATATTAGTTCATTATTTACTATTTCTGTGGCGCGGTGGCGAATATTATTCATCCTGCTAACCCATTGCATTTGGTCTTGGGCTTTAAGCTGTTCGGTTATACCTTCCTATTTTTTAAATTGTTCAATTAGGGTATTAAACATTTCTTCAGCATCTTGGTTGAGTTGAATTAGATATTCATAAAGTTTATCTTCGTTTTGCATCTTATTATAAAATGGTTTACAATGCTTTTTGATGTATCGCAAATGACGCTGACCCCATTCGCCGATGGGTTTGCGTTCGAGTTCATCCTCACCGGCTATTATATAATAATCACTACACAACTCGTATTTAAGCCCAGTTCTTTCGTCAATGATAAATTTTGCTAACGTTTTCATAATTCAAGCCTCCTTGTACACTACTTTGAGTTTCTTTTGCTTAGAATGGATAATCTTTAATAAAACCTCATCTAAAGCATCGGTGTGTTTACTATTTGCAATAAGAGTGATTCGCATTTCGGTCATACAGTTGATAACTACCCGTCGTTCGAAATCATCCAATGCGATGTAATATTTTTATCTTTCATATTTTTGCTCCTCTAACAAATCCTTTAAAGGAGCATTTTTATTTACAAAAGTATCGTAGGTAAATTTGGCTCCAAGTCGAAAACCTATTATAAAACTGTCAAGGTTGGTTTCGCCATTAAGTATACTCCACGCGATGATATGTTCAAGAAATTTGCTTTTTTCTTCGCCTTGGAGCTTTGAGATTAAATATTCCTCCGCAGCGGCGATTATGCTGATTTCCTTTGTGACCGTTTCGCTGCACTTTGTGCTGCGTGCTTGTGGGTCTAAATTACCATAATAAAATTCTTCAATAAAGCTTGTCATTATGTAATCCTCCATTAAAATTAAATTATCCTTACAATTTAATCATTCTGGCTGACTACAAAAGCCAACGGGAGACAACTTCCTTACGAAGTGTCTCCCGTGGAGGTGCTTTTTTATATGGCTTTTAAAATTATAGTTTATAGGGGTGAGCGCATTGTACAGACCAAAGCCTACTCCAGCGGAGAAGGCTTGCGGGCGAACACAGTTCGCCCCTACAGGTTATATTAATAAAGTCACCGCTAAACCCCAATTTATCGATAACTGAACGTGTTTTTTTGTCGTATTTTGCGCTATCCAAAAATTTACATACAAAATTTGCTTTTTGTGGTTGAAATTACAAAAATGGTATTGTATAATACAAAATATAGTATATTTAGCGGAGGCAAATTTTATGACTAAAAAGCTTTTAGCCGCCCTTTTAAGCCTTGCACTTTTGTGTATGGCGGGCTGTGGCGGTAATGATACAAATTCCGAGGTGGACGCACCCTCTAAGCCCGAACCTAAGCCCGAACCTATAATTTACGTTAACCCCTTAACAGGTATTCAAAATATTGAGGATGAGGAGGTTATTTACCGCCGTCCTGTTGCAGTTATGATTAATAACATTTCGGTTGCACAAAAGGTGCAGACCGGTCTTACAAAGGCTGATATCGTTTACGAAACCGAGGTTGAAGGCGGTATTACACGCCTTATGGCAGTTTTTCAGGATATTACAAAGGCTGAAAAATTCGGTACTGTTCGTTCGGCTCGTTACCCTTACGTTGATTTAGCAATGGGTCACAACGCAATTTACGTTCATCACGGACAGGATAATACATATTGTAAGCCTCACCTTAAGGATACACAGGCATTTACGCTAGATAGCAACAATGCGGGTGAACGCATTAAAAACGGTCTTGCAACCGAGCATACCCTTTACGGCTATGGCCCTAAGCTTTGGGAATGGTTTAAAACCAAAACCAAGTTCGATTTAGATTTAGACCGCGTTGTTACTTGGCAAAACTTTGCAGGCAAGGACGAAAGTCTAACACTTGAAAGTATTGCTACTAAAGTTTCGGTGCCGTTTTCACCAAGTTATAATACCGTATTTAGGTATGACGAGGTTAACCAAAAATATGTAAGATACTTTAAAAATACCGAACGATTGGATTATTTTACAACTGAAAATGAAGGCTTTAAAAACGTGTTTGTACTTTTGACTGATATTACCGATTACCCCGACGGTTATCACCGTAAGGTTGCACTTCAGTCGGGCGAAGGTTGGTACTGTGTAAACGGTAGCTATATGCCAATTCTTTGGTCTAAGGGCGCCGCTTCTGATTCATTTAAATTTACCGACCTTGAAGGCAATACATTAAAGGTAAACCAAGGTAATTCTTGGGTATGCATTGCTAAAAAAGGTATTAACGTTACTTTTGAATAATTATAATAAAACCCCACCGCCATAAAAGCGGTGGGGTTTCGTGTGTGATTAAATGCGCAACCTATGTAAGAGTGATTAGAAATGGTGTGGTTAAAATCTGCTGCCAAGGTAATATATTCCATAAATTAGGGCAAGGTTTTCTAACAATCCTAGACCGGATAAAAGAATTCCCAACCACGCATTTTTTGTTTTAATTTTAATGGTGCCATGAATTATACCCAGCAAACCTATAAGTGGACTAATAAGCAAGGGCGATAAAGAAAATATAGTTATCCATTGCGGGACAGTATCATAATTCAGAAGTCCCATGCCAATTCCGAAAAACCATGTCCAATCCCAAAGTATAGTGAAAATAAACATCGGTATTGGGGATGCAATTGCAATAATTCCGGTGATGATAGGTTTGTTCTTCATTTTGTATTCTCCTTTGCGGTGCGGCAGGATGCAATTAGTAGCCTACGAATGTTACCACATAACTTTTCTGTGTATCGATAAACCTCGATGTCTATTCTTTTGGTTTCATACATCAGTTTCAACCAATAACTTGTTTCATTGGATTCTTTTAATGCAATCTCCAATTTCGAAACGAAATCTTTTTGCTCTGTGCATATTGTGATTCGTGGATATTTGCACCAACAGAAGTGCCTGCTCTTGCAAGCTGATCGGTCATAAAAGAGCTTTTCAGTGCAGTTACACTGTCAACAAGATTTACGATAGCAACAGCAAATTCAAAAGATAAGTCAAGTGATTTGTTTTCAGACACAAATGCACCTTTTTTCGTGGATCGGGTGATGGGAATTTGTCTCGGCACTTCCGTGCCTATCGCCTCGCTTACGCTCGTTGCCGCGTCGCACAAACAGTCCACTGGACTGTTTGTTATTGCTCCTTGTTCGATTCCCATCAAATAATAAACTATAAAAATAAAAGCACCAACCACAAGGGTTGATGCTTTCATTTTTGGAGCGGGTGATGGGAATCGAACCCACACAACCAGCTTGGAAGGCTGGGATTCTAGCCGTTGAACTACACCCGCATTAATGCAAAGGTTAGAATACCACAAAACGCGTAAATAGTCAAGCGTTTTGTGGTATATTTTTTAAAAAATTAAAGCATTTGGGTTAATAATTTAAGCGCAGGCTCAAATTTTGCGCCATACCAATGGTTTTCTTCCTCGGCTGTTTGGCGTATACATTCAACTGTATAATCAGCAGCAATTTTTGCAGCTTCAAAAGCGGTTTTACCACGCACCAAAGCGCCTGTAAAGGCTGAAGCGTAAATATCACCTGTGCCGTGACAGCTATTGGGCAAAAATTCGTGCTCGTAATACTTATATTCTCCGTTTTCAAACACAACTATACCTGTATAGCCTTGACGGTAGGAAACGCCTGTAAGAATAACGTTTTTAGCGCCTAATGCAATAAGTTTTTCAACAATACAGTCAATATAAGCACGGTCATATTCGGTTTTGTATTCGGTATCGGTTAAAAAGCATGCTTCGGTAATATTGGGTACAACGTAATCGGCAATAGCGCAAAGCCCTTTCATCGCATTTACATACTTTTGGTCAAATAATGGGTAAAGCTTGCCGTTATCAGCCATTGCAGGGTCAATAATTGCCTTTGCATCGGCTTTATTAAGTGTCTTAATGATATTAATAACGTAATCAATTTGCTTTATGCTACCAAGATAACCTGTGTAAATGCCGTCAAATTTAATGTTTTCTTTCTCCCAATGTTCTCTAATTGCGGGCATATCGTCGGTTAAATCGTGAAATGTAAAACCGCTAAAGCCTGCAGTATGGGTTGAAAGAATTGCCGAAGGTAAAATGCAGGTTTCAACGCCGCAAGCCGAAATAATGGGAAGGGCTACGGTGAGTGAGCATTGACCAACACAGGAAATGTCTTGAATAGTCAGAATTTTAGGGTATGCCATTTTAATGCCTCTTTTCCTTTAATGGTGTTTAAATTTGTGATAGATTATAGCACAAACATATTGTGTTTGCAATATTTTTATGTTAAAATTCGGTTTAAGAGGTGAGGTTTCGTGAAAAGGCTTATAATACTTTGTTTATGTATTTTACTCACATTTTCGGTTGCGGGGTGCGATATACAGGATTATCCCTATAAAGCAAATTATAAAGAATTGGGCGCACCTATTAATGAATATTATGCTAAAGGCACTCTTGAAAGTTGTGCTTGGGACGTTGAAATTTTGGATGATGCCTTGTACGTTGGCAGCGGCGATTATGACAAGAATAAGGGTCCTGTAAATATATGGAGATATGATTTTTTGGATAAAAGCTGGTACAGCGACGGAATAATTAGTGACGAGCAAATTGAACGCTTTTACGTTTTTGACGGTAAGCTTTATGCCGCAGGCTACGACCCAAGAGGTAGTTGGGACAAGGGCAACTTTTATGTTCGCGAAAATCTTGCTTGGACCACAAATCGTGTTTTGCCCGGCGGCATACATAATTTTGACCTTATTAAATTTGACGGCAAGCTGTTTGCAGGTATGGGTGTTGTAGGCAAAGATTTTCCCGTGGCTGTTTCAAGTGATGGTGAAAGCTTTACACAGGTGCCACTAGTTAAAAACGGTCAGCCAATTAAGTTAGAAACCTCTAACGCGCACAACAGGGTTTATGACTTTTTCACCTTAAACGACAAGCTTTATGCTTACCACCGCTTTAACGACGGGAAAACAAGCACTTTTGATATTTACTGTTATGACGGTGAAAAATTTGTATATTACAGCGATTTAATGACAAAGCTTGAAACTGACCGTAACACCTTTTCGCACATAAACCAGAAGGTTGAATTTAATGGTAAGAAGTTTATTGCAATGGGCAATTTTTACGTTACTGAGGATATGAAAACTGCTGAAAATATAGAGCTTAAGCCCAATATTGAAGTATTAGATTTAAGGGTTATTGATAATAAATTATACGTATTATGTAACGAAAAAAAAGAAAAGAACGGTAAGGAAGAATTTAGAATTTCGGTGTGGTTTAGCACAACAGGAAATATCGGCAGCTTCCGCCAAATGTTTTTTTACAATTATCCCGTACGTGCTTTAAGCTTTACCTATGGTAAGGACGCTTTTTACTTTGGAATGGGTTATGGTGTTAAGGCACAAAAGAATTATGACCAAAACGGTATGGTGCTAAAGGTTGACGCAAGGGTGTAAATTGGGGTTTATCGCTTGCGCGAAATTCGGAATTCATAATGCGTAATTCGGAATTAGAGAATAATTAAATTGTATATTTCGTAGGGGCAATTGTTGATCGCCCGCCAGATATTTGCCAAGTTTTACGGACAATTCGTGAATTGTCCCTACACTGTGATACCAATTCAACCGAGCGACAAACTATAATTTGAAACAAAAATACGGTAGAGTTTATAAGTTTTACTGCATATAATTTATAGGTTTTCAATTTTCTTTAATAAAACCTTTGCCGCCGCATCGGACGGGAGGCGTTTTGCCTCTCGTTTTTTCTTTTTGATAATTGATTTATTTTTATGCTTGATGTATAATGACTTTATAATATTTATGGTGGTGTTTTTATGTTTGAGGCTGAAAAAATAAAAAGTGAATGTATAAATTGGATAAGAGATTTCTTCGAAGAAAACGGTAAGGGCTGTAATGCGGTTGTAGGCATTTCAGGCGGTAAGGACAGTTCGGTTGTTGCGGCATTATGTGTGGAAGCACTCGGCCGTGAGCGAGTTATCGGCGTTTTAATGCCTTGCGGAGAACAAAGTGATATTGACTGCTCAATTCAGCTTGTGAATTTTTTGGGCATTAAAAATTATACAGTCAATATTAAAGCGGCAGTGGACGGTGTTTTGTCGGCATTGCCAAACAATATGGAAATAACAAAACAAACCAAAACAAATTTACCTGCCAGAATTAGAATGGCAACCCTTTATGCAATTAGCCAAAGCAATAATGGTAGAGTGGCTAACACCTGCAATTTGTCTGAGGATTACGTGGGTTACTCTACACGCTACGGTGATGCAGCAGGTGACTTTAGCCCAATTTCTCGACTTACGGTTGAGGAGGTTAAAATAATCGGAAAGCTTTTGGGGCTTCCTGAAAATTTGGTTGATAAAACTCCGATTGACGGTTTAAGTGGAAAAAGCGATGAAGAAAACCTTGGCTTTTCTTATGCTGTTTTGGACAAATATATACGCACAGGCGTTTGCGAGGACAGTGAACTAAAAGCAAAATTCGACCGTCTTTATAAGTTAAATCGTTTTAAATTAGAGCCAATACCTGCTTACGAGCCAAATATTTAAAAAATTGTTAATTTAATAACAAAATTCTTGCATTATGCGTAATTATAGGGTATACTGTATAAGGAAAAAATTGATTTTTTAAAAGGAGAACCAAAAATGACAACTAACAAGACAGTGCTTAAATGGTTGGACGAAATGAAAGACCTTCTTACACCCGATAAGGTTGTATGGGTTGACGGCTCTGACGAACAAACCGAAGAACTTCGTAAGCTTGCTGTTGAGCTTGGCGAATTAGAAGCTTTGAATCCTGAAAAGCTTCCTGATTGCTACCTCCACAGAACAAAGCCCAACGACGTTGCTCGTGTAGAAGACCGTACATTTATTTGTACCACAACTAAGGAAGAAGCAGGCCCCACAAACAACTGGTGTGACCCCGCTGAAATGTACAAAAAGCTTTATGACATTGCTCGTGGCAGCTACAAGGGCCGCACAATGTATGTAATTCCTTATTCAATGGGCCCTATCGGCTCACCTATAGCTAAAATCGGTATTGAAGTAACTGATTCGGTTTATGTTGTTCTTAATATGCTTATTATGACCCGCGTAAGCCCCAAGGTTATGGAAGTTCTCGGCGACAGCAATGACTGGGTACGTGGTTTACATTCACGTTGCGATATCGACCCCGAAAAGAGATATATTTGCCACTTCCCGCAGGATAACACCATCATTTCTGTTAACTCGGGCTACGGCGGTAACGTTCTTTTGGGTAAAAAGTGCTTTGCACTTCGTATAGCTTCTTACCAGGGTTGGAAGGAAGGCTGGATGGCTGAGCATATGCTTATCTTAGGTCTTGAAAATCCCAAGGGCGAAGTTAAGTATGTTGCAGCTGCATTCCCCTCTGCTTGCGGTAAGACCAACCTTGCAATGCTTATTCCTCCCGCATACTTGCGCGAAAAGGGCTATAAGATTTGGACTGTAGGTGACGATATTTCTTGGATGAAGATAGGTCCTGACGGTCGTCTTTATGCTATCAACCCTGAAAACGGCTTCTTCGGTGTTGCTCCCGGTACCAACGAAAAGTCAAACTTCAACGCTCTTGAAAGCACCAAGAAGGGCAC
>JAGAPJ010000079.1 GCA_017623315.1 Clostridia bacterium
CCGCAATAAACAACACTATACCGCCGAATAGCTGAGATATACCCGTTATCCAGTAGGGTGAGCTTCCCTGCACCGATTTTTTGCTAATAACATTTGCGACAACTGTGCAAATAGAAGCACCGATTATTAAAATATCACCCACAGCAAAGCTTAAACCGTCTGGGTTATAGTTTATTGCTATTATTCCGCCAAAGCCAACGATTGCGCCAATAATTTTAAGTATGCTGAATTTTTCGTTTTTAAAGAATAAAAATGCAAAACAAACATAAATAAGCGCACCAAGCTGTTTAATAAGTGCGGTCTTTGAACTGTCGGTGGTGCTAAGACCTATGTATGTACAAGCGTAATGAAGCACTATGGAAAAAAGACCCATAATTACAATATTTAATATACTTTTAGCCTTTGGTGTGGCAATTTTTTCTTTTTTAAGAAAGCAAAATAACGACACCACAAGACCGCTTATAATAAAGCGATAGCTTGCAAACATTAAAATATCGGGCACAGACTTTGCGCTTATATCAAAAGCGCTATATCCAAGCTTTACCATTGGGAAAAGTGAGCCCCAAAGCGCCATTACAAGCAATGACAGTAAAATTGTTTTTAAACTCTTTTTCATTATATAACCTTCAGTACAACCTTACCAACATTTTCGCCACGCTGTAAAATAGCGTGTGCTTCCTCAGCCTCTGACATGGGCAAAACCTTATAAATCGACGGCTTAATAGCGCCGCTTTCAATTTTAGGCCATACCTTATCAACTAATTCGCTTAAAATATATGCCTTAAATTCAGGTGTGCGATTTCTAAGCATTGAACCTACCAAATGTAAACCCTTAGTAAGTAAGGGTCTTAACTGTATATTGGTTTCAATTCCTGCGAGTGTGGAAATTACAATCCAATAACCACCTCTTGCCATAAACGGCAAGCTTTTGCCTAAGGTTTCACCGCAAAGGCAATCCATAGAAACAGTTACAGGGGTGCCGTTTTCTTCTTCAGCTTTTAAAATTTCTTCAACCGATTGTGTGGTTGAATTTATAATAACATCTGCACCGAGAGGTTTGATTTTTTCAGCAATTTCATCAGATAAAACCGAAGTAATAACCCTTGCGCCAAAAGCCTTTGCCATAGGAATAGCAACGCTTGCCAAGCCACTAGCACCTGCAGGAATAAAAGCGGTCTGCCCTTCTTCCAAATGTCCTTCAATAAACAAGTTAAGGTAAGAGGTTGCATATGCTTCGGGTAAAGCGGAGGCTTCTTCCATTGATAAACCTTTAGGAATAGGCATTAACATATTGTACTTAACTGCTACATATTCTGCATATCCGCCGCCACCTAAAAGCGCGCAAACCTTATCACCAATTTGCCAATTAGTAACATTGGAACCCAGTTCTACAATTTCACCCGCAATTTCAAGGCCCATCCACTCGGGACAGCCTGCAGGAGAAGGATATTTACCTTGTCTTTGTAACAAATCAGCTCTGTTAAGAGCGGCAGCGTGAATTTTTACTAAAACCTCATCCGCTTTAATTACGGGGTCGGCCACCTCTGACCAAACGAGATTTTTGTTTTCATCCACTAACATTGCTTTCATAATTATTTACTTCCTTTCATTCCCAAGCCTCTAC
>JAGAPJ010000080.1 GCA_017623315.1 Clostridia bacterium
CCTTAATTACGGGATCAGCCACATCGCTCCATACAAGGTTTTTATTTTCATCAACTAACATTGCTTTCATAGTTAATTGCTACCTTTCATTCCCAAGCCTCTACCACCGTCTACCACATAGGTTTGACCTGTGATAAATTTTGCTTTATCAGACACTAAAAACTCAACCATATTTGCAAGATCCTCCGGCAAGCATTTTATGCCTAGGTAATTTGTATTAACTGCCCTATCGCTTCCGCCGGTTTCTTCAGGACGCATAACAATTCCGGGTGCAACACTGTTAACATTGATTTTATGCGGTCCAAGTTCCTTTGCCAAAGCCTTTGTAAGAGATATAACACCGCCCTTAGAAGCAGCATAATCAACAGAACCAACAAGACCGTTAAACGCTACTGCTGAAGAAAAATTGATAATTTTTCCGCCTTCGCCTTGTTTAATCATAACTCTGGCAGCGGCACGGCTTGCCCAAAGGGCACCGTATAAATTCACCTTTAAAACCTGGTCTATTACATAATCCTCCTGCTGAACAAGCGGAACATACTTAGCATTGGGACCCGCAATACGAGCGCTACCGCCTGCAATATGTACCATAATATCAAGTCTACCAAAATCATTTACAATTTCGTCAACCACTCTGTCAACGTCTTTAGAATCGGTTATATCAAAAACATAACCTTTGGCCTCGCCGCCAATTTCCTCAATTTTTTTAACGGTTCTTTCAATTGATTCGGGATTTATATCACATACTGCAACCTTTATACCCTGCTTTGCAAGGGTAAGGGCAGTCTCACTTCCGATATATCCACCTGCGCCTGTAATAAATGCTACTTTACTCATACTAATTTCTCCTTTTAATTTTTATAAACTATTTGTCCATCTAAGATGGTTAAAATACATTTATACCCCAAATCATTTTTAACTCGGTTGCCTGACTTGTCGGTCAAATCAAACGGCTCGTTTGTATAATCAAACACTGCCAAATCAGCCGACTTACCAACCTTTAAATAACCCCATTCGTTTTCTTTATCCAGCGATTTGGCCGCTGATGAAGTTACTGCTTTAAAAATATCTTCTTCACCCATTCCAAGATGCTTTGCAATGCTCATGCACATTGTCATACCGTACCTACCGCCACGCTTAAATGCACTAAGACAGGTTATATCGGTGCTGATAACGTCAGGCAAAAAGCCCGCTTCGACTGACTTTTTAAAATTCAAAAAGTCGGTATGTACGTTACCCGCTAACCCTAAATCTAAAATAACACCTTTTTCTTTGGCTAGTTTTAATGCTTCAAAGTTGTTAAAAAGACAAGAATTTTCTCCCCCGTGAAAAACGTGAGTTAAAATATCACCTTCAGATAAAGCATTAACAATTTCAACCATTGGTGTTGGTGACAAGGTACAGTGCACCATAACCTTTAAATTTCTATTTTTGGCATAAGCGCAAGCTTCTTTAATCGGTGTTATATCACACACATTTTCGCTTTTGTCAAAATAAACCTTTATGCCAATTGCTTTATCTCCGTATCTCTCAAGACCTTTTTCAGCTGCATCGAAATTTGCGTGGTTTTGTCTTATACTTGCACAAACAAAAACCGTATTTTTAACCAATAAATAATCAAGCAAAGCACGGTCACCTTGCACACTCCCCGCATCGTTAACCGCAGTTACACCAAACGGAAAGCTTGAAATTTCAGCGCCAACACCAAAAGCATCTGACGCTAAACCTTTCAGGTGAACGTGAATGTCCACAAGCCCTGCCGATACAATTTTTTTCTTAGCATCAAAAACGTAATTGGCGCTGTCAGTTATGTTGGGAGCGATTTTTTCAATTAGCTTGTCGTTTGTTAAAACGTCAGCAAAGAAAAAACTTTTGCCATCCCAAACACGACCGTTTTTAACCAATATCCTTGCCATAGAATTTTACACCACCTACAACCTCGTCCAAAACGGCTTGAACGTTATATTCGTGTTCATAGGTAAATGGGTTTTCCTTTTCGCCCGTAATATAAGCGTAAAAGTCCTTAATCATTTCATCGTATCGGCCCGAAGCGGTATTATCATCAAACGGCAAAATAATCTTTCGGTCTTCATAAGCCGTATTTGCTATTTCGGTATCGGAATAGGTCATTGTAATGGGTCTTTCGAGCGGACAAATATTTACTGTACCCTTACTGCCCGATACCATAAACTGTCTTCTTCCGAAGCCGTTAACCTCTACTGATGAAACAAAAACACGCGCGAGTGCCTTTTCATATTCCAAAACAACTAAGTTATTATCCTCGACATTAACTTCATCAAGCTTTGTTTTCTTCAAGAAAGACTGTATATTATCGGGCTTACCCATTATATAAACAATAAGGTCAATTAAATGGCAACCCAAAATATACATTATGCCACCGCCAAAATTGGTAAGCCATTTCCTGTATTTTGGCGAGTGAAACGTGCTCATTTCAGCGTTAATTGAATAAATTTCACCCAGTTTACCCTCTTTAATAAGCTCAAAGGTTTTTTGAATAGCTGGGTTATAACGGTACATATAGGCGAGCTGAACGATAAGGTTCTTTTCCTTTGCTGTATCAAGCATTTTTTTATACTCTTCCAATGTGCCGCTACCGGGCTTATCTATATGCACGTGCTTTCCCGCATCAATACATTTTTGCGCAATTTCGGTTAAATCCCATACGTCAGTTTCGATAAGCAATGCATCGCATTTTCCAATAAGCTCATCCACCGAATATCTCTTTAAGCCCTTATAGCATTCTAAATGACCTCTTTTTTTAAGCCATTCTTCATTTTCTTCTGCAAAGCCTACAACCTCAAACAGCTCGGGAAACTTTTTGACCGCTTGCATTTTTGCTTCGCCGTGATTGTGACCTATACCTATTTGACCAATTTTAATCATTTCATGCCATTCCTTTTACATAAAGCTTAAAAGCCTGCCCATTTCCTCTGCTGCGCTTAAAATTTCAGCATATTCCTTTTGCGGACAATGCTTATATAGAAGCTGATTTTTTCCTTTAAAGGCATACCACAGGTTAGATTTTGTGACATAATCCATTTGTGAATGAAGAAGTATATCATAAAATCTATCAACAGCAGACGAATTGTCGGTTATTAGCTTTTCACCTGTAATTTCAACCATAATTTCACTGTTTATAGATGCGTTTTCAATAATTACCGATGTGGTGTTGGTTTTTAAATCGTAAGCCGTTTTGCAAGGTGTTTCTTTTCCATTAACCTTAACGGTAAGCTTAATATCCTTTGCAAAGCCGCGAAGCTTAATATTCCAATTTCTAAAGGTGGGAATTATATCAGTATCACCACAAACACGGTTTATGGTAAATACAGCTTTTTCGCCCCACAAAAGACTAAATTCGGTAATAACGCACTCACCGTTTTCAAAATTGCTTCCGTCGCCCTTATCCTCGTAAAGCTTAAAGGTGTTATTACTACCCGCAAACACATCAACTGTCATATCCGCTTTATTGCCAAGGGCATTATTATTCGCATTACTTGCTGTGGGAATAATTGCGCCCGCCTTTGCAAATATGGGATATTCTTCAAGATTTCTGTGTATTTTTACGGTTTTGTTACCCTTATAACAAAGTCCGCTAAAGTAGTCGAACCACAAGCCCTCCGGAAGCCAAGCTTCAGTGCTGCCAAGCTGTGAATTTTTATCGTTTGGTGAGGTTATGGGTGCTACAAACAATTCACTTCCGAAGAAATACTGATTTCTGTACTTATAAGCATTATCACATTCGGGATAATGGTAATACATCGGCAGTATAAGTGGAGTAAGCTCGTTATAAGTGCGGTAATTCATTGTATATAAATACGGGAAGAGCTTATGTCTAAATCTAAGCCAATCCTTATATGTTTCGCAAAGGTCGTTTCTCAAGTTCCAAGGCTCTTTCCCTGCAAAAATATCCTTGGTTGAATGTAAACGGTTTATGGGTGATAAAACGCCCAACTGAAGCCATCTGATTTGCAATTCATCATCACGGTAGCCAAGCATATGCCCGCCAATATC
>JAGAPJ010000081.1 GCA_017623315.1 Clostridia bacterium
AAACGCTATTTTAGAAGCCCTTAAAAACGGTGAGTTTTATTCATCCTGTGGCCCTGAAATTTACAATTTTTATGTGGAAGACGGCAAGGCTGTAATTGACTGCTCACCCGTTAAAAAGGTGCGACTTCACAGCGATATGCACCCCGTTCGTTACGAAATTGATGATGAGGGTAATTTAACCCACGCCGAGTTTGATATTGAAAATTACTGGGCAGGACCTTACGATTACGTAAGAATAAGCATTACTGACAAGGACGGCAATAAGGCTTGGACCAACCCTATTTTCTTATGATTTTTATTTGAGCAAGGCAACTGCCTTGCGCTTTTAATATTGAAATGGTATAATGATTTTAGGTGGTGAAAAAATGAAAACTAAAAGAAATATAATCATTGTCATTATAGTTTTGGTTTGCGGTTTAATGAGCGTGGTTGATGCTGTTATTCAACCGGGATATTTTATAAAGTCGCTAATTAAAATTACGTTATTCTTACTTTGCCCGTTAATATATTCATTTTATGATAAGGAATGTAACTTGAAAAAACTGTTTATACCCGATAAGAAGGGAATACTTACCGCTTTATCACTTGGTGTGGGTGTGTATGCAGTAGTGGTTGGCGCGTATTTTGCTTTTCGCGGTATTTTTGATTTTTCCGCCCTTACTTCAAGTCTTACTTCCACTACGGGTGTTAATAAAAACAACTTTATTTTTGTCGCGGTTTATATTTCCTTTGCAAATTCTTTGCTTGAAGAATTTTTCTTCCGCGGATTTGCGTTTTTAACCTTAAAGGGCGTTTCAAACCGCGTACTTGCGTATGTGGTAAGTTCAACCTTCTTTGCGGTTTATCATATTGCAATGATGATAGGTTGGTTTGCTTGGCCTGTGATATTACTTTCTATGATAGGTCTGTTTGTCGGCGGTGTTATTTTTGATTTTATGAACGAAAAATATAACAATATTTATCTTTCATGGCTTATACATATGTTTGCAAATTTTGCAACAAATACAATCGGGTTTATTTTGTTTAGTATATAATTTTTAAGGCAGTGTTTATCGCGAGATGAACACTGCCTGTTTTTTATTTGTTTCGCAAATGCAAGTGAATTTTGTCGAAAGGAAAAAAATTTTAACCGTTTATATAAAGTACATAGCGGAAATAATCCTTAATGGAGGTGCTGTTATGTACAACAAGGTTTCAATTTGCGGGGTGGATACCTCAAAGCTTCCTATTCTTCGCGAGGCTCAAAACGAGGCGCTATTAAAACGCACAAGGGCAGGGGATAATATTGCTCGTGAGGAACTTATAAACGGCAATTTAAGGTTAGTTTTAAGTGTTATTCAGCGTTTTACAAACCGCGGGGAAAATCTAGACGATTTATTCCAAGTTGGGTGCATAGGGCTTATAAAATCAATTGATAACTTTGATATTACGCAAAATGTGCGTTTTTCAACCTATGCTGTACCGATGATAATTGGCGAAATAAGGCGTTATCTTCGAGATAATAATTCAATTCGTGTTAGCCGTTCAATTAAGGATACCGCGTATAAGGCGATGCAGGTTAAAGAAAAATTAACGGCACAAAACGGAAAAGAACCGCTAGTTCAGGAAATTGCAAAGGAATTAGATTTACCTGTAGAGGATGTAGTAATAGCGCTTGAAAGTGTTGTAAGCCCGATTTCACTTTACGACCCTGTTTATACCGATGGCGGAGATACAATCTATGTTTTAGACCAAGTTGGTGATAAAAATGACGACAAAAACTGGCTTTCTGAAATTGCTTTTAAAGAAGCAATTAAAAATTTAAACCCACGTGAAAAACAAATATTATCACTTCGTTTTATGCAGGGAAAAACACAAATGGAAGTATCGAATGAAATCGGTATTTCACAGGCACAGGTTTCGCGTTTGGAAAAAGGCGCTTTGCAAAAAATTAGGGAATAAAAAAGCGCCGTTTTAAACGGCGCTTTAAATTATTCGGTTGTTACGTTTTCAACTACAACTTCTTCGCTAATCTCAACTGTGTTTTTAGGCTTCTTTTTAAAATCAGCGAGTTTAACAGCAACAGCAGTAAAGCCGACAAGTCTGATAAGTACGTTAATAGTGTTCATAGAATTTATAACTATTGAATAAATTGTCCATTTTAATTCCTGACCGCTTGCTATGGCCGAAATTACATTCGATGTATTGGTAAAGAATGAGAAAATGAATGATATACCCATAAACGCAACCGGAATAAATATAGCAATCTTTAAAAGCTTGGGTATTGGTTTTTTTGCAAAAAAGAAAATTGCAAAAACAAGTGTAGCGGCAAACAAAAGGAATAATGTGAATAGATTAAATGCGGAAGAAAAGTAATATGAAAAGCCAAGCTTGTAACCGTATTTTATTGAATTTGCAATATTAGTAATTAAGGAAATAACGCCCGACAGCCACAATATTGCAGAAGCGGCCGCAACTGCGATTTTATCAAATTTTGTAAGAATTCCAACAGCTAATAATATGTTGGCAACAAAGCTTAAAATGTTACTAATGTTAAAAAGCGCAGAAAAGAAATTTCTAATTATGTAGCCAAAGCCTTCACTTATAAGCATGGTGTTAATCGGACTCATAATATAGGGGATAAATGCTAAATACAAAAATGATAACGCGGCAACAACCGCCCAAATATTTATTTTTTTCTTTGTAAGTGACATTGTGAATTCTCCTCAAATTTTTTGTAATTATACCATTATAATAAATATGTGTCAATTATTAAAAAATAAATTGGGAGTTTAACGCACGGACTATATTGATATTTTGTAGGGACAGGCCTCCCGGACTGTCCGTTTATTAAGGCAAATTCCTAGCGGGCAGTCGAGGACGCCTGCCCCTACGAATTCTTAATGTGGTTTGTGCTTCATTATCCCGCTAAACTATAATTTGAATATAAAAAAAGCGGTGATTTCTCACCGCTTTATATTACTTTTTAGCAAACTTTAAAACACGTAAAATTACGGGTGCTAAAATTATGTTGGTTACAAGCTCAATTATAAAATTGGTGCCTGCAAGACCAATAAACATATAAGCCGTAACGTTTGTAAAGCCTGCCGCAACACCCCATGCTTTAATGGTTTCAAGGAAAAATACCAAGCAACCAAGTAAGAACACGCCTGTGTTTACAATAGGGCAGGTAATTGCAGCTGCCATAACAGCAAGATACTTGTTTTTACCTTGAAGCGCTTTATAAACAAGACCTGCTGCAACACCGCAAAGCGTACCTTTTGCTAAAACAGTAACAATTGTTCCTAAAAAGTCGACAGCTAAAAACGATGCAGCGTCACCCGTTAAAATCACTATAACGCCGAACACAAAGCCGAGCCAAGCGCCTGTTAATACGCCGCAGGTTGCAGCGCCGATAACAACAGGTACAAGCACAAGCGTAATGGAAAACATACCAAAACGCAATGCCATACTTACGTATTGCAGTACAATTACAAGTGCCGTCAGAATTGCCGCAAAAACAATTTTTTGCGTGTTTTGTTTTCTTGCCAGTGTTTTACTCATTTTAATTACCTCCGATACTGTCTCGTAAAGAGTACAGTTCATAATAATATTACAATCCGCCTTAGCGGGAATTGCTTAATGATTCTTTTCGTATATTGCGCAAAGACCTTCAAGTAAAAGGTTTTCGTTATAAATAATGCTGTG
>JAGAPJ010000082.1 GCA_017623315.1 Clostridia bacterium
GTCAGTATGCCGCAATTGAAGCGCTTAAAAACTGTGATGATGACGTTGCTTATATGATGAAGCAGTATAATATGCGCCGCAGAATCATGGTTAAAGGCTTTAATGATATTGGCCTTACCTGTAACGAGCCTAAGGGTGCGTTTTACGCCTTCCCTTCAATTAAGTCAACAGGTATGACAAGTGAGGAATTTTGCGAAAAGCTTTTGTATGCTAAAAACGTTGCTGTCGTGCCAGGCACAGCATTTGGTGATTCGGGTGAAGGCTTTATACGCGCTTCTTACTGTTATTCGGTAGAGCATATAAACGAAGCTATTAAACGCATTGGTGAGTTTTTAAAGGAAATTAAATAATTAAACGGTAGAGTCTTAATTGACTCTACCGTTATTTATTACTTATTTCACACGTTTGAATGTTATGTTTACGTTATATTCTTCATAATCGTAATACATTTTATTTACAACAAGTGTGTTTTTGTCGGTTAATTTGCAGTATGTAATTTTTTCTTTATCGTCTTTGTTTACGTATTTAATTGAATCTTCAGTAACGGTGAATTTTTCTTTTACAGTGTAATAACCGTCATCCTTTAATTCACCTAATTCTTTTGCCAGTTCCTTCTTGCTCTTTTCAACCACACCTAAAAGTGTAATTTCAATTGCGTCTAGGGCATCCTTAAAGGTTGAACCGTTTGCAATTAAAAAAGCTTCAAGTTCTTCATTAGTGTTTGCCTCAACACCTAAAGCTTGGTATACCAATAAAAGACCTTCATCTGCGTAATAATCAAGCAGTATTTCAAGTTCGTCTTCTAATAATTTATCAAACATATCTTTAGAAACCTTTGTTTCGCAGGTGCCGTCTTTATAATAAACAATGCGTGTAGCATATTTTAAGTTATAAATTTTATTTATATATTCCTTAGGGATGGTGCCATCGTCTTCAATAATTTCTTTACTGGTCATTTCTATATAATCTCTCATTGAAATTTCAGCATCCCAAGCACCCGCAAGGTTTTTGGGTGTAAGCTTTGTTGAATTACACCCGCAAAAGCTTAAAAGCATAATAAATATAAGTGTTATAGCCGCAAATTTTTTCATGAAAATCACCTCATAATTTAATATTTTTATTATATAACAAGGTATAAAATTGTCAATAGAATTAAAAATAAAAAAAGTTAAAATTTTTGTTGACAAAATAAAATATTATGGTATAATAATCTTTGCGCTATGGTGGATGTAGCTTAGTTGGTTAAAGCGCCAGTTTGTGGCACTGGAGACCGTGGGTTCGAGTCCCATCTTCCACCCCACAAATTTTAACTGTGCCTATTGGTGCAGTTAAAATTTTATAAATTTAATAACCCATTGGGGTGTCGTCAAGCGGTAAGACACAGCACTTTGACTGCTGCATTCGTAGGTTCGAATCCTGCCACCCCAGCCAGAAAAAACGACGTGTTTCACGCAACTTGTTATAAGGATTTCTTTGCGTGAAGCGGTGTCTTGGAGTAGGACGGACAGTTTATGCTGTCCGTCCTTTCCTTTTAACCCGCTTAAACAACGGGTTGTACGGTCAGATTGCCAACATATCGGAAATAAA
>JAGAPJ010000083.1 GCA_017623315.1 Clostridia bacterium
GCATCTATTCTTTCATAACGCCAACCGCTTTCGTAATTCTCTTTTTCTTTAATAAACGAAAGACCGTTACAGTCAATTTTGCCCATACCTGTTATTGATATGTTTTCACACTCTTCGGCAAAAATAAGACAAGCATTTCTCCTGCGTGGAAGCACCGAGCTGTCTACATGCTTAACATCATGTCTTTCGGGATAATCAGAACAATCGGGCGAGCCTAAAAGCACAGCGCCTTCTTCAATATGCAAATTTACATTACTTTTTAAAATTATGGTACCAATACGGTATACTCCATTTCTAATAATTACCCTTCCGCCACCCGCTGCAGCGCATGCATCTATAGCGGACTGTACAGCTTTTGTACACTTTTCTTTATCACTTGATAAATTTATATAGTTAATAATATCAAAATCCATAAAACCTACTCCCGCTTATACAATTCTATTGTACACTATTCACAAACTTCAATTCAATGCACTACACACTTTATTTTAATACAATATCGCACTAATACAGATGTTGTTATTGAAATTTAAAATTGCAACTGTTATAATGCTTGCAAGAGGTGATTTAAATGATTGTTGACCTTGACAAACCCGTTAACGTTAAAATGTTCGGTAAAACCACACAGCCTAAAGGGTTTTGGATTGACCAAAAAAATCAACCGCAGGAATCGCAGTCGATTTCTTCTAATCTTCTGCTTTATATCACAAGCGGTTCCTTTAATATGCGTATTGGGGAGGATATTTACAGCGTTTCCGAAGGAGATGTAGTCCTTATCCCCGCTAAAATGGTTTATCAACCCCGTGAAACCGATGGCTCATCCTACTATTTTGTGCATTTTTCGGCTACAACTCTTGAAAACACGCCCCCTTCCGATATTGAAAAATCTCTTCTAAGGTTTCAAGAGGTTACAAGCAGCGGCTATGCATATAACTATTACGGCAATACATATAGCTCCATCATTAACCTACCTATCCATATCAAACAAAACAACTTTAAAGCATATTATCCTCTTCACAATGTTTTTGAACGTGCCACAAAGCTTAATATTTGGCGCAATAACTATGAAAAGCTCCTTCTGGATAATATAATCCGTGAGCTTTTAATTCTCATTTCAACTGAGCTTTCAACCTACCAAACACCAAATAATACCCTTCAAAAAATATTGCATTACATTAACAAAAATTATACGAAGGATATTACCCTTACCTCCATTGCCGAAACCTTTGGCTTTTCGACATCATACATCACAAAGCTTTTCCGCAATTTTTTGGGCAAAGGAACTGTGGATTATATTAACGATTTAAGGCTAACCGCCGCTTGCGAGTATTTAATTTCATCTAGTTTTACAATTGGTGAAATTTCGAATAAAATCGGTTTTACAAATCAATATTACTTTGACCGTCTTTTTAAAAGAAAATACGGTGTCACCCCTAAGGAATTTAGAAAAAGCAATAATAGCAATAATTTCTAAATTTTTCAGTTATGTAGTTTAAATGTCGCTGACCCCATACTCCTATAGGTTCATGTTCAGGCTCATCCCCACCGGCAATGATGTAATAATCACCACACAGTTTGTATTCAAGCCCCGTTCTTTTATCAGTCACAAGTTTTGATAATTGTTCCATTGTTTATTCTACCTTCGTATGTTATATTGCGATTATCACGCATTTTTGCTTTTTTAATTTCCTCTGCCTTGTTAACTAAATCGCGCAGCCCCTTGTCGCCGAAATTAACGGTGATGTTTGTTTGGCTTTGGACAAAGATGCCGGTGTCAATTACATCACTATGTTTGAGATGTTCCCTGGTTAGAAGGAGCAGGCTGAAAAGTTAAAGAGCGGAGAAATCTCCAAAGAAGATACGATAATTGGCGATATAACTATCCAAAAAACAAGATATAATCTAAAATGGACAAATAAAAAAGGCATTACTGACTTTTGAAGTCAGTAATGCCTTTTAGCATTTTTAGTAATCTACTCGCAAACCACTCGAACACTTATGAACAAAGAGGTCTGATAGTCTGCTATCATTTTGCTATCAAATTGTGATTTGAAATCGTCAAAACCCGCATATATACTGGATTTATTAGACCTTCAAAATTATTCAAATTCAATTCTAATTTTTATAACCTAAACAAATTTGTTTAAGCGTTTTGACATACATTATTCAGAGTATTCACATTATCCATAAACTATGAGTTGGCAAGATTTTTGTTGTCACTATGTTGTCATACTTACAAGAAAATTATAGCGAATCATTTTTTAAATTTTAATATATCTTTGATTTCTGCTATTGGGCTTATCTGGTAATGTCATTTTAACCAAACCGTCCTCAATTGCAGGGTTTAAATAATTTTTACGAAGCGTTTCTTTAGACTTAAGCTTTAACAAATCCAAAATAGCATTTGCAGTATATGGGGTATCATATTCCATGACCGAAAGTAACCTTTTTACATACTCGGAAAGATTTGCGATAGAATCACCTGCAAGGCTTAAAATTTCGCTTAATATCGCACTAATTTGTTCTAATATAAACTCAATAAATACAGTACTTGTCCCGTCAATATGACACTGCGCTATAGCATTATAATAGCCATCCTGAAATTTTTCAATTTGACTTTCAATGGGTATAAATTCAAAAATCGGTTTCCATTGGGTAAGAATTGCAGTATGCCAAAGTCTTGCCATTCTGCCGTTACCATCAGTAAAAGGATGAATAAATACAAATTCATAATGAAAAACTGCAGCAAGTATCAATGGATGAACCGTGTCCCGTGATTTTTGCATCCAATCAAATAAGTTTTGCATTTGTTCGGGTACAAATTTAGCAGGTGGTGCCATAAATATACATTTATCGCCGTTGAAAACGCCCTCTTCGCCCTTGCGAAAGCAACCGCTTTCCTCCACGATGTATTTAGTCATAACACCGTGTAAGCGTTTAAAATCATTTAAATTATAAACATCAAACTTTCCTATTTCCTCATAAGCCGCATAGGCGTTCTTAACCTCTTGTATCTCTTTGCGTTCACCCATAACGGTACGACCGTTAATAACATCCCTCACTTCATCTAACGATAAAGAATTAGCCTCAATCTTAAGAGAGGAATGGATAGATTTAATCTTATTATTTTTGCGAAGATGCGGTTTTGAATCTAAATTGGTGCGTTCGGTGATTTTTCCAATTTTTTCCGAAATGTCGGCAACAAGCGCCAAAACCTTGTCGGTAATTTGATATGGCGGAATATATGACATTTAAATCCCTCGACTTGCTTATTTTCTTACTTATTATCTTACCACAAAATTACCAATTTATCAAGATTGTTTTTAATTTTATTATTGATAAAATGCATCTAAAGTCATAAATTAATATGTCGTCATAATTAATCAACTTGAAAATAGTTGGCGGCACAATCTTGATATGTATTTAAACATTTGTATTGATGTTGCATCAGAGCAGTTGGGAATTCCAACCGACGAGGTACATAAGGAATTTATAACTGTGCTACAAAAGTTTTGCGATTTAACTGAAGAAGAAATAACTTCGATAACAAATATATTGTCGGTATTTTTCTCACCATTGCTTGCTGTTTATTACGAAGAATATATACACATTCTTCAAGTAAAATCAAAATTATATATCAATAAAATCGCGCTAGCATTTTAAGCATATGTTATCTATAAATATTAAAAGCCCTACTAAGTAGGGCTTTTTTCTAATAGTTTAGCTATTTATCAAATAATAGTAATTCATTTTCGAGTTGTTGTATCGATAACCTAAAACCATATCTAAAAAAAGTAACAATCAATAATACCAATGCTTCAAAAAGCAATAACAAAGTCAATCCTTCCTTATGAAAGATTGTAAACCAAGCCAATATAGAGCTAATAATAAATGTCGCTTCAAATATCAGCGATATAACATCGACATTCTTAAAGAAAGAAGCCTTTTTAGAAAGTTCATTATAATCATGAAAACTTTCGCCACATTTAACACAGCTCCAAGTCTTACTGAGATAAAGCGGCATTGGACATTGAAACTTATTGGAGTTATAGTTGTAACGAATTTTAATTGCCACATTATCAAAGCAAGCTCTTATCCATATAAAAACCTTAACTATTGGCGATTTAGCAATTGTTTTTTCTTCCAAATTCAAAATGGTATTTTCACATTTATAACAAATATGGCCGCTTTGTAACATATACAACACCTCTGATTCAAAAATCATATATATATATTATAATATACTTTGATTTGTTTTGCAAGTGTTCTAATAATGCGTTTAAAATTCAAACATTTTAATTAAGCTTCAAAAAGTCTTTTCTATATTCAAGACCGAAAGCATCGGCAACAGCCTTTAATTCTTCGTCACGGATTGTGTTAAGGTGAGGAAGGTGTGCAATTGACATATAAAGCTGTGCAGCCTTTTCAACGGTTTCAATAAGGCCGAAGGTTTCGTCCATATCCTTACCTGCGCCATAGATACCGTGAAGGCCCCAAACTACAAGGCGGTATTCCTCCATCTTTTTAGCGGTAGCAATACCGATTTCGTTATTACCGCAAACCATCCAAGGAAGCACGCCGATACCGTCAGGGAAAACAACGATACATTCGGTGCACATTTCCCAAATGGTGTGGGTGAACTTTTTATCATCAAGCTCGTGAATATGGGTCATAGCAAGGGTTGCTGTGGGGTGTGTATGCATTACAACACGGTGGTTGGGGTCCTTCTTAAGACGTGTCATATGGCTCATAAGATGGGCGGGAAGCTCACTTGTAAAGCGGCCGCCATCCTTATAGCCCCACAAAAGTTCTGCAGTTGTGCCATCCTTTGCAATACGAATAATGCCAAGGTTGGTTTCGGGGTCAAATTCAACGTTTTTGAAGTATTTGCCTGTACCTGTTACAATAAAGATTTTACCAATAAGGTCAGTAGCATCAAAGCCGGTAGGAATGGTGCGAATAACGTTATCGAGGTCAAGATATTCGGCAACTTCTTCGGTTTCAAGCATATAGCTAATGTTACCGCCGTTGCGTTCGTCCCAACCAAGACGGTACATATTAGCGGTTGTTTTCATCATTTCTTGCACAAAGGGTGCGGTTAAAATATCCTTCATTTTAGTTTCTCTCCTTTAAAATTTCTGCTTCATATTCTTTAACTTTACCAAACCATTCGCCGTCAACGGGGGCGCCGCAGTTCTTGCAGTATTCAGCCCAAACATCGCCAAAGGGTAATGTTTTAACCTCTTCCTGCTTAACCATAAGCTCGGTCCAGTTATTTGCATTTTGAAGATCGGTCATATCAGGTGTTAAAAGCGCCATAAGCATTGCTTTTTGGAAGTTTCTAAAACCAACTGTCCAAGCGGATACACGGTTAATTGATGCATCAAAGTAGTCAAGCGCAATCTTAACACTGCCACCTAAGCCGCCACAACGTACAATTTCCTTAGCAATTTCCTTGGTTTCATCATCCAAAAGCACAACGTGGTCACTATCCCAACGGATAGGACGGGTTACGTGAAGCGCAATTTCAGGGAAGAATGCAAGTAAAGCGGGAATTTTGTCCGACACAACTTCAGTAGGATGATAATGACCGTTATCCATAAGAGGAATGCACTTATCATTATTCATAGCAGCATAAGAAAGTGAGAATTCAGCGCTGCCTACGGTATAGGCCTCAACACCGATACCGAATACCTTAGATTCAACACAGGGTTTAACCTTGTTAAAATCGAACGGTTCCGAAAGAATTTCATCAATTGCTTCCTTATAACGAACACGGGGACCCATTCTGTCAGCAGGAATATCCTTAAAGCCGTCGCCTGTCCAAATGTTCATTACACATTCACAGTTAAGCTCTTCGGCCAAGTACTGTGAAATTCTGATACAAGCCTTGCCGTGTTCAATCCAGAACTTTCTTGTTTCTTCGTTAGGTGAAGAAAGGGTTAAGGGGTCACACTTGGGGTGTGAGAAGAAGGTAGGGTTAAAGTCACAGCCAAGACCGCGTGCTTTACAAAAATCTACCCACTTTTTAAAGTGCTTGGGTTCAATTTTATCTCTGTCAACCCAGCCGCCGTTTTCATCATCAAAAATAGCATAGCAAGCGTGAAGATTAAGCTTTTTGGTACCGGGACAAAGCTTTAATACCATATCGATATCAGCCATTAGCTCTTCAGGTGTTCTTGCTCTGCCGGGGTAGTTACCTGTGGTTTGAATACCGCCAGAAAGTGCGTCAACCTTTTGGTCAAAGCCGCGAACGTCATCACCCTGCCAGCAATGAAGGGCAACAGGTACTGATTTTAAAGTTTCGATTGCCTTATCGGTATCTACTCCCCAATTTGCGTAAATTTCTTTTGCTTCTAAATATCTTGACATTACTCTACCTCCTGAATATCAAAAGTATTGATAACAATTTCTCTTGCTGAGCTTAAATCAATATCCTTATTCACATACATAAGCTGTGCTATAAGGTTACCGATTGCTGTACCTTCGGTTGGGCCAACGGTAATGCGTCTGCCGGTATATTCTTTGGTAAGCTTATTAAGGTACGCGTCCTTACTGCCGCCACCAACGATAGCCACGCGGTTAACCTTTTTACCTGCAACCTGTTCAATTTCCTCAACGGTATTTTTATAGCTTGTCGCAAGTGAAATATATACACTTTTAAGTACATCGCCGATAGGAAGCTCGGGCTCGCCAAGGTAAGTTCTTATAGCATCTACCATATTTTCAGGCGCTAAGAAGCAATCGTCGGTTGGGTCTATAAGCTTATCGTAACTACTGTCCATTGCCATTTGCATCATTTCATCATAGGTAAACTTCTTATCCAAATTCTTGCGAATGTTTTGAAAAAGCCACATACCCATAATATTTTTAAGGAATCTAAAACGGTAGTTAATACCGCCTTCGTTTGAAAAGTTTGCTTCCATTGCAACAGAGCTGGTAACGGGGTAAAGGTTTTCGGTACCAACAAGGCTCCAAGTACCCGAAGAAATGAAAACTGAATTTTCATCAACCGGACAAGCCGCAACGGCTGATGCGGTGTCGTGGCTTGGGCAGAAGATAACCTTTGCATCAAAGCCAACCTTTTCCTTAATTTCTTCGGTAAAGGTACCAATATATGTACTGGGTAAATTAAGTTCGCCAAATACTTCGGCATTTATGCCAAGTCTCGCGCAAACGTCTTTATCAATGGTTTTATCCTCTGCATTTACAAGGCCTGTTGTAGAGGCATTTGTGTACTCGTTTTTCATAACACCTGTTAAGCGGTATGAAAGGTATTCGGGCATCATAAGAAGTCTGGTTGCGTTTTGAAGCTTGCCCGACTTTTTATCGCACCAAAGTTGAAAAATTGAATTAAACGGTTGGGTTTGAATACCTGTTTTAGCGTAAAGCTCTTCCTTAGGGATTACCGCAAAAACCTCATTAACAGCGGCTGCTGTGCGAGAGTCACGGTATGACACACAGGGCAAAATTTCCTTATTCTCATTATCAAACAGCACATAGTCAACACCCCAGGTGTCAATTGCGACCGTTTCAGGTATTTTACCCAGCTTTTTACATTCGGCAATACCGTTTACAACATCACTTGTCAGCTTTTCAATGTCCCAAATAAGTGTTCCGTTTTGCTCCTTAAAGCCGTTTTCAAAACGGTATACTTCAGTTGTTTCAAGCCGACCGTTTTTCATTTCACCTAAAATATGTCGACCGCTTGAAGCACCTATGTCTATTGCTAAATAATACAAATAAACTCCTCCTTTTAAACAAAGCTATACAGTAACTGTGCATTACCATTAATTACTGCTATAAGCCCTGCGGGGATAAACACGCTAGAGCCTTTAATAAGCTCTATTTTATCGCCTTCATATTCAACAACTGCATTACCTTCTAATGCAATAATCGAAACAAAGCTCTCGGGTGAATATATATCCATTTCACCGTTAAGGTCAATTACCTGTGCTGTAAATTTATCACAGGATGCAAGCTCAGTAATGCCTTCTTTTATAGTTTTACCAATCTTGCCATACGGAATTTTTGGTACTTCGCAATTGGTCACCTGTAAGGCTTTATTAATATGCAATTCACGGGGTTTGCCGTCTGCGCCAAGTCTTCCGTAATCAGAAACACGATAGGTGGTGTTTGAATTTTGCTGTATCTCGGCAATAAGTATACCCTCTCCTATTGCGTGAAGGGTGCCTGCTTCTATAAAGAAAACGTCACCCTTGCTTACGGGCACAGAATTACAAGCCTCTAATAAGGTATTATCTTTAATTCGTTTCTCAAATTCTTCTTTGGATATATCTTTTTGAAATCCGTAAATCAGCTCTGCATCATCTTCACAGTCAACAACGTACCACATTTCGGTTTTACCGTATTCACCCTCTACTGACAATGCATAATCATCATCAGGATGTACCTGAACAGATAATTTCTGCTTAGCATCAATAAGTTTAATAAGGATTGGAAAATATGAAAACTTTTCTGCATCTTTACCGAGTGCAGATTTACCCCATAATTCTAAAACCTCGTTTATTGTTTTGCCTTTATGCTCGCCGTTAAGAACTACATTCATTCCGTCTTTATGGCAAGATAGCATCCAAGCCTCTGCAGCAATATCTTTTTCGGTTTCAAACCCAAAATCTGTTTTTAGTTTTGTTCCACCCCATAAATAATCCTTTATGGGTGATTTTAACAGTAATGGATACATGTTTTTTTAATACACTTTTTCTTTAAAATATATAATAGTTACAATTCAAACTTAATTCCCAACATTTTGTATTTTGCCCCTGCGGCCGCATTATAGGGTAGCTTTTCCCAACCGCTGTCACCAATTATCGTTTTAATTGCATTAAGATTTTCTTCCGTATCGGTAATGTTAGGTATAAGCGGTGTGCGAATTACAAACGGCTTTCCGCTGTTCTTTAACACTTCATAATTTTTAAGTATTTGCTCATTAGAAACGCCTGTATATTTTTCGTGCTCCTTACTGTCAGCAAGCTTAATATCCATAATAATAAAATCCAACTTTTCTATTACGGTTTCAAATATTTTACTATCAGCAAGGCCGCTGGTTTCAATACAGAGGTGGTAGCCCTTTAACTCCTCAATAAGCTGTAAAAGAAATTGTGGCTGTGCTAATGGCTCGCCGCCCGAAAAGGTAAAACCGCCAAAGCTGTCACCCAAAACCTCAGCCGAGGCCTTAAGCTCGGTAGCAAGGTCATTTGCGCTAACCCTTTTACCCGCAATTTCAAGGCAGTTTTCAGGGCAAGCGTGAATGCACCTGCCAAAAGGCTGACATTCAGGGTGGTTACATTCCCTTTGACAGCTTTTACAGCCAATACACCTTGCATCCTTATACATAATCTGCGGTTCAAAGCTTAACCCCTCGGGGTTGTGGCACCACCTACAACGTAGCGGACAACCCTTGAAAAATACAGTTGTTCTTATTCCCGGGCCGTCGTGTACCGCCATTTCTTTAATATCGAAAATTGTTCCTATCATACAGTATACGCCTGTCTTGCAATTACGTGGTCTTGATACTCTTTATCAAGCTCAACAAAATAAGCGCTCCAGCCCCAAATGCGAACAACCAACTGCCTGTGGTTTTCGGGGTGCTTTTGGGCATCAAGCATTTTATCAAGGTTAACCGTGTTAAGCTGTAGCTGGTGACCGCCTCGGTCAATGAAGTTTTTAACCAAAAGGCCAACCTTTTGAATTCCGTCATCATCAGCAAAAATGCTTTGGTGGAATTCAAGGGTTAACGGTCCGCCGTTCATAGCGTTTTCAAAATGCTGTTTTGTCATTGAAGCAATTACCGATATAGGACCCTTAACCTTTGCAAAAAGTGATACCGAATAATTAGTACCAAAGGGTTCCTTTGCTTTTCGGCCGTCGGCAGAGGCGCCAATTTCGTTAGCGTGCCACAAATAATACATAGCACTACCTGTACCTGCCCTGAAAATTCCGCCACGGCAGTTTGTTTTGCCCTTTAATGCATTACCGAAGGTGTCAAGTAATTCGGTTGCAATGCTGTCGACAAAGTCATCATTATTGCCAAGCTTTGGTGCTTCAAAACGAAGCTTATGCAATAATTCGGGTGTGTTTTCAAAGTTGCTATCAACCGCCGCAAGAAGCTCGGCCTTAGCAACGCTTTGTTCTTCAAAAACATATTTTTTAATTGCCGCAAGGCTGTCAGCCGCGGTGGCAATGCCTGTGCCGTGAATACCAAAGTTGTTATATTTACCGCCATTATAAATATCACAGTCCATAAGCACATTCATAAAGGGTGACGGAATAAACCACAAATCCTTTATGTTACTGCAAATGCTGTCACATTCCTTTTCAATTTCAGCCTTAACACTATTGAAAAATTCGTTATAGCTGTTTGCCTTTTCAAGACTGTTATGTAATGCAATGTCCACAGCCTTTGGATATGAAAGCGCGGCAATATTTGCAACATCGGCGCCAACGTTTGGTATAATAAATTCCCAACAAGCTGCAACGGTATAATTTACCGCATCGTTATGGCTATAACCCATTTTTTCAAGGGCGGGAATAACCACATCATCATTAGAATATTGCGGGAAGCCAAGACCCGCCTTTGTAAGCTTTGTAGCTTCGGTATAGCGGTCGGCAGGGGTATTTTTTGAAACACGCAGATTGATTTTTGGGTCTATCATTTTATTATTGCAGGAAGCCTTTA
>JAGAPJ010000084.1 GCA_017623315.1 Clostridia bacterium
ACAAGATTCCTGCTGATATGATGAGCCTTGACATCGGCACAAAGACTGCTGCTCTTTATGCTGAAGAGGTTAAGAATGCTAAGACTGTTGTTTGGAACGGACCTATGGGCGTATTTGAAAACCCCATCTTAGCTAAGGGCACAATGGCCGTAGCACAGGCTATGGCTGATACTGATGCTGTTACCGTTATCGGCGGTGGCGACTCTGCAGCTGCAGTTAACATTATGGGCTTTGGCGACAAGATGACCCACATTTCTACCGGTGGCGGCGCTTCTCTTGAATTCCTTGAAGGTAAAGAACTTCCCGGTATTGCAGCGCTTAACGATAAATAATAAATTATAATTTGTAGGGCGGCAACGCCCTACATTTATGTAAAAAGGAGATTTTAAAAATGAACAAAGCAACAAGACAAGCAGTTATCGCAGGTAACTGGAAAATGAATAAGACACCCGCACAGGCTACCGCTCTTATTAACGAAATGAAGCCTTTAGTAGCTGAAGCTGACTGCAAGGTTGTACTTTGCGTTCCCTTTATTGATATCCCCGCTGCTATTGAAGCTGCAAAGGGCTCTAACATTGAAATAGGTGCTGAAAACGTTCACTTCAAGGCTAATGGCGCTTACACAGGCGAAATTTCTGCTGAAATGCTAGTTGAAGCAGGCGTTAAATACGTTGTTATCGGTCACAGCGAACGCCGTCAGTACTTTGGCGAAACCGACCAAACCGTTAACCTTCGCACCCTTGCAGCTGTAAACGCAGGTCTTACCGCAATCGTTTGCGTTGGTGAAACCCTTGAACAGCGTGAACTCGGTTACACCGAAACCCTACTTAAATTCCAGACCAAAATGGCTCTTACAAACATATCTGCTGAACAACTTAAGAATATCATTGTTGCTTATGAACCTGTTTGGGCTATTGGCACAGGCGTTACCGCTACTGCTGAACAGGCAGACGAAGGCAACGGCTTCGTTCGTGAAGCAATTGCAGAAGTTTACGGTAAGGAAGTTGCTGAAACCGTTACCATTCAGTACGGTGGCTCTATGAACGCTAAAAACGCTGACGAATTGGTTGCAAAGGTAAATGTTGACGGCGGTCTTATTGGCGGTGCTTCACTTAAGGCTGAAGATTTTGCAGTTATTGTTAAAGCCGCTTCTAAATAATTTTAAGGTGATAAATAATGAAAAAACCTATTGTTTTAACTATTATGGACGGCTTCGGCTTTAACAGTGAAGTTAACGGCAACGCTATTAAAGCGGCTGCTACTCCCCGTCTTGATAATATTTTCGCTTCTTGTCCCACCACCGAAATTGGTGCTTCGGGTATGGACGTTGGTCTTCCCGACGGTCAAATGGGTAACAGCGAGGTTGGCCACACTAACATTGGCGCAGGCCGTGTTGTTTATCAGGAGCTTACCCGTATTACCAAATCAATTGCTGACGGTGATTTCTTTACAAACGAAGCATTTTTAAATGCAGTAGCAAACTGCAAAAAGAACAACAGCGCTTTACACCTTATGGGTCTTTTGTCCGACGGTGGTGTTCACTCTCATATCGAGCACTTATATGCTTTGGTTGAACTTGCAAAACGCAACGGTCTTGACCGTGTTTACATTCACGCTTTGCTTGACGGTCGTGACGTTCCCCCCGCAAGCGCTGCTGATTTTATTGATGCTTTAAACAACAAACTCGCTGAAATCGGCTGCGGTAAGCTTGCAACTGTTTTAGGCCGTTTTTACGGTATGGACCGTGACAACCGTTAGGACCGTGTAAACAAGGCTTATGCTGCTTTAGTTTACGGTGAAGGCGTTAAAACCGACGATGCTGCAGCTGCTGTAAGATATTCTTACACACAAATTGATGAAGACGGAAAAAACATCACTGACGAATTCGTGCTTCCCACCGTTGTTGAAGGCACAGAAAGAATTAAGTCGGGCGACAGCGTAATTTTCTTTAACTTCCGTCCTGACCGTGCACGTGAAATTACACGCACCTTCGTTGATGATGAATTTGCAGGCTTTGAACGCATTGGCGGCAAGCTTAATGTTTACTACGTATGTATGACACAATATGACGCTTCAATGCCCAATGTTGAGATTGCTTTCAAGCCCCAGTCATTAGTTAACACCCTTGGTGAATATTTAAGCGTTAAAGGTCTTTGTCAGCTTCGTATTGCCGAAACCGAAAAATATGCCCACGTAACCTTCTTCTTTAACGGTGGTCGTGAGGTTATGTTCGAAGGTGAAGACAGAATCCTTGTTAACTCACCCAAGGTTGCAACCTACGACTTGCAGCCTGAAATGAGCGCAAATGAAGTTTGCGATAAGGTTTGTGAAGCTATTGAAACTGGCAAGTATGACGTTGTTATTTTGAACTTTGCAAACTGCGATATGGTTGGTCACACCGGCTTTTTTGATGCCGCTGTAAAGGCTGTTGAAACTGTTGACAACTGTGTTGGCAGAGTTCAGGACAGCGTGCTAAAAATGGGTGGTATAATGCTTCTTACAGCCGACCATGGCAACGCTGATAAAATGCTTGATACCGACGGCTCACCCTTTACCGCACACACCACCTTCCCCGTTCCCTTTGCTGTAATCGGTCACGATTGTACTCTTCGTGAAGGTGGTAAGCTTTGTGACATTTCACCCACAATTATTAAGCTTTTAGGCTTAGAACAACCCACCGAAATGTCAGGCGAATCAATAATTAAATAAATTTAGAAAGCCGATGAATTTCATCGGCTTTTTTGTTTCATTTTTTAACAATTTTCGCATTTTTTACCTTTAATAATTTTTAATAATCTTCACACAATAATATTGCAAACGCAAAAATATTTATAGGAGAGTAATTAAAATGGCTAAACATGTAGTTCCCGAAGCTAAGGACGCACTCAACCGCTTCAAGATGGAAGCTGCTAACGAGGTTGGCGTTAACTTAAAGCAGGGTTACAACGGCGACCTCACCGCAAAACAGGCTGGTTCTATCGGCGGTCAGATGGTTAATAACATCTGTCCCATACGACATATGAATTTCACACGCAACTACCGCTGGGTAAACGGCCACGAAAAGCAGTTTACATATAGCTTTAGACTGGTAGTATAAGCAATAATAGAGGGGCTGCCTCACTTAATTAGTGATGTAGCCCCTCTATTATTTAATTAACCCAAAAAGTTTAATTGCTCATTTATCCAATATGGTAGATGCTCTCTACTGGATAAGAGCGCAGTTCTAATTTCGTCTCCAATTTCAACATCGGTTTTTCCTTCAACATTATACTCACTAAATAAGTTTTGATATAAATATAATGCACATTCTCTTGGCACCCCTATCTCAATCAATATCCTTGAAACCGAATTACAAGCACCTGATTGCATACACGCCAAAAATACACTTTCTGAATTTTTAATATCAAAAATCGGTTTCAATAAAAGCGGAACCTTATACGAAACAATGTTTTGCAATATTTCTATTGTATCCTCAATCTCATCAGCTATTTTATCATCATTATATTTACCTTTAGCAAGAATATCAAACAATGAAGTTTCTTTTGCCCAAAGCATGCATAATCCACATAAGAATCCACGACCACTACCTTTTTGAAGCGTAACAGGTATATATTTTTGATACATATCATTTGTTTCTGGGGTATCTCTCAAGAATTTCAACATTCTGTTTAGTTTTGCTAAAGCGCCCCTTTCTTTTGGATGACTAGGCACATCCTCATTATAACCTTTATATATTGCATCTAGTACAAAAGGGTCCCAATATCTGTTTTTAAAACAAATATCCTTTGGAACAGATATTGTTTCCAATTTATGAATTATCGCAGCAACTTGTTCCTTGGTAAGTTTAACACCTACATTTTCCATTTTTTGTTCCGCTTGTTCACCATATCTTAATACTGACTGTCTAATATAGGATACCAAGTCACCGTAGTTATTCATACTTGAATCTACAGGTTTATCCGTAATCATCACTTCTTCTATATCATTACGGTGATTATCAAATCTTTCTCCATATCCTGAGGGTAATTCTTTGGTTACATCATCAAACATAGAAGATTGTTCATAGCCATCAGAATCGGCAAATGAAGTTTCATCCAAAACGAATGTACGCCCAATAAAATCTTTTAACAATCTTCCTGCTCGTCCTCTAAGATTTGCCATTTCATAATTTGACAACTCGGCTGAATCTGCTCTCCTCTGAAGATATAAATGTGGGTTTCTGACAATAATATTTTGAGTTGGCAAATTAACACCTTGTAACAATGTTGTTGTACAAGCAATATTTGTCACCCACTTATTATGTATTGCGCTTTCAATTGTCCTCCTAACATGACTTGGTAATTTGCCATGATGATATGCAATACCTTGTTTTAGCGTTTGACACAATGAATATTCTGGGTGCACGGTTGTCTTGTAATATTCAATTAAATCTTTAATTTTGTCTTCGGGTTCGAATTCAATATTAAGTGAACAAGCAATTTTTCGTGCCGTAGGTGATGTTGGAGAAAAAATGATGTTTTGCTGTCCGTTTAATCTATTAGCAAATATATTTAAATAAGACAGATATTTGTCATCATACGACTTTTTTCCATACCCTTCGATAATTTCTGTGTTTGTGATTTGTCTAATTATTGGATAATCTGTCATTCCACAATATTGTTTTAAATAATACTTATTATTTTCCTTGCAGACACTATAAGTCATATTTAAAACAGGGCTATCCACAGAAGTAATGTCTTTAGTTTCCAAACCAAAGATGCTCTTGCCAGTTTCTTTAATGTCCTCAATTCTTGGTCCAGAAATTATTATTTGTTGAACACTATCTTTATATCTAAACTCATTTAAGGTATCATATAAAACTTTAGAACGTTTATCGTTATCTTCCTTTATTCGTTCTATATTTTGTATTTCATCAGCAACTAATACAATGTTTTTTGAAAATGTGTTCCTTTCGTCACTAAAGGCAGATATAGCCTTTTCCTGAGTTAATACATAAATATTGTTATGTGTAGAATTTTCTCTTTCTACAAACGAGTTAGAAACTTGACAATTAGGAATCCCTAATTTTCTTATTGACTTATTAAAATCTTCTGAGACCTGATTCAATAAACTAAGGGTTGGAATAATATAAACTATATCAAAATTATTCCGACAAAGTTTATCCAATAATTTCAAAAGAATCACAAAAGATTTACCAGCCGATGTTGGAGCTGATATTCCTATAAGCTTATCCTCATCCATGCTTTTCCAAATATTCATCTGAAAATCTGTTAAAAGGAATTTGTGTCCGTTAACAACAATACTATTACGCTCTTGGTTTAGCGTTGCTATCAAATGTTCTATTGCACTGTCTAACGAAGAAAATGTACAACTTTCCTCATCAAATCCTTCATCTGCAATAATCGCTGATGTGGGATACCCTATTCTAGAAAGAAACTTTACAATAGCTTTTCTCAAATCATACTTTTCATGATCTGCATATTCCCATAACAAAGCAATTATTGTTATAACATAATTGATGGATGGATTTTTAGGAATTGATGTTTCATAATCCAAGCATCTAATAGAATCATAAATAAGCTCGTCTGAAACGGTGTCATAACTTTGAATAAAACCAATTTTATTTGCCACGTGATAAAAATCAACTTCTAACCAACCGTTCAATACCTTTTCTTTCAAACGTTCCATTGCGTACATTTCCTTTGTTTTTATATTTTATCTTGGAAGTCTTCTGCCAACTTTTCTAATTCCCAAATAGGCATAACAATATAAGTTATTCTTTTTAAGATAGGTTTTTTATCTGTATCAATTTTATTGTTTTCGAAACTATTATACCTTTGCTTTATAATATCATCAATTTGTGCAATGATATCTGCACGATTTGTTAAATTTATTTTTTCCGTTTCATTATACACAACAATACTTACCAATTGAACCTCAAAGTCTTTTAATGTATTTGTTAAGTATTTTTCTGCAATTTCATTCATCTCATCGTCCAGAAAATCTTCATGCAAATACGAATGTAACTCTTTTCTATGCTCTGAATATGTGGTTAATATACTATCTAAAGCATCTTCAAAAGCTTGTTTAAATTTATAATCGCTTGTATAAGTCTTGGCTTCTCCTAAAATAATTACCGGTTTACTGCCTTCAAATTTAAAATGTATTGCATCCGCACCAAAACGTTCATGCTTATTCGATGTTGTTATTTTCATTTTTCTTAACAAAGGAGTGGCTTTTTGAAATCTTTGTATAAAATGAAATAACAACAACTCACCTAGCTGACCCTGAATTAAAAGGTTTTCAGAGTCTCTATTTCCACGAAATTTATCGCGTGCTTTTCTATGTATTTCCGAATACGCTGCTTGTTCGGTTTTTCCACTTCTTATAACAGCATCTTTAATTTGTGTGTATTTTTCAGAACTGTACACCCAATCTACGATTGTATCGTACAATTGATTCAAAAAATCTTCTCTCAATTCATATAAATCCTGGTATTCGATACTAACACCGTAGTGCTCTTTATCGCTCGGGATTATGTCAAAATTTTGATGTATTACATGTATATTGTTAAACAAAGCATCATTATTAATCAATCTCTTATTTATATCATTTGTTGTCGAAACTGACATTTTCTCACCCCAACAGAATAACTATTTTAAGTAATTATAGCATATTTGGTAATATATTGCAATTTATATATAGAACGCGATAAAAATGTAGGCCTGAACTTCACAACTTGAGTATTTCGCCAATTTTCATTATGCTCATTTTTAAATCAAAGATAACAAACTTTTAATAATTTATGTAAGGGCACATATTAAATGTGCCGGGCGGAAGAAAGACGATCTTCTAATGAAATTTCACCAAGTTCATTGCGACGTCTTTTTCCGTATTTTGAGATTATAGCAAGATTCATCTTATCATGCTCACGCTTTGTTATAACACCATTCTTAAAAAGATAATCATTATAATAAAGCAATCTTAGCTCTCTTGTCATAATCTCAACTTCGAGCTTATTATCTTTTTTCATATATTTTCCTTTCTACTCACTAGTAGTATGGACGTTTTCTATTTGCTTTACTCAAAACATATAACATATATATTCTCCTTACAGGCGGTGACAGATGTCACCGCCGTTTACTTATTTCCTTTGTTTGTCCCTATATATCAATCCTACAGATTTTCGTCAGCAGGATATTGTCGTCAATTTAAATTCTTCCTTCATCATTTTAATTAATAACTTACTTTTTCTTCGGCGTATCAGCCAAATAAATTCTTGTTACTTCGGTTCTGTGGTGACCTAAGTTTTCGCTTACAATTTTTCGGGCTCTGCGCGGTCTTTCTTGCAACGCTTCGGCGTAGGTTCTTTGTGCGTAGGTATGTCTCAGTCCGTGCCATGAAATCGTCTCGGTTCTTTTCTTTTTACCGTCTTCGTATAAATCCTCACGATTTTCTGCTATAAAACTTTTTCGATTATAACTCATCCAATTCTGCAACGAGCGCTTTTCACGCTTGACTCCGTCTTTCTCACTTGCTGATATTAAATAATCCCTTGGGTATCGACCGGAACAACGAGCATAATCTAAATATTTAATAATAATACTGCGTTGCTTCGCACTTAAATCAATAGCTCTTGTCTGACCGCCTTTGCCTTTTATAACAAGTTGTCCAGTCTTTAATGCAGACATAAGGTATTCTATTCTCAATGTGCAAATTTCTTCAAGCCTTAAACCAAACTCATGAGCAAAGTCTATGGCAATAATCACGTCCTGTCGGCCTTGCCCGATAGCCAATTGTCGCATAGTGTCAATCTCGGTTTTTAACCACGAATGGTCTTTTACGCCTGTTGCTCGTTTCGGCAATGACAACTTATCATTTTTTGAAAGTCTATTTTTACTACCGGATTTTCTATGGAAATACCGTATGCCCGACAAATCGGATTGAATAGTTGCAGCGGCGTTGTTTTCTTTCAAGTGTTCAACATAGGCTTTGAAGTGCCGATCTTCCACGTTCTTAAAGTTTTGCAGACGAAAATTATCGGCTAAAAACTTACAGAACCTTTTAGTTGCTTCATAGTACCGAGCCCTTGTTTTAAAACTAAGTTCGTTGCTGTGCTTGTAAATTGCTTCAACCTGCGCCAACAAGTTTTTATACAGACCGGGATTTAGCACTGTAATATTATTAGAATCTGACATAGCAAACCGTCTCCTTTCTTCAAAAATATATTTCAACGCAAGGATAGGGACCAATCCTTGCGTAAAAAACTGTGAAACGAAATATATTTAAACTTTAACTTTGGTTTCAAAAAGCCTTCTTTTGTCGCAATGGTTTTATTTTTATGCTATAATTAATAAAAAGTTTAACCGATTCATACCTATGCACACTATAAGGATAGAAGCTTCTAAAAACTTGAAAGGAGGCGATAAGATGAATGAATCGCAATTACACGAGCAAATAACGGAAGTATCTAAAACTATCTTCTCGTTTTGCTTAACAAAAACTTCCAACCGTCAAGATGCTGAAGATTTATCACAGGATATTATTTTAGAACTTTTTAGATCAGTAAAAAACATTCGTGATGATAAGGCATTTTACGGTTTTATGTGGGCAGTTGCAGAAAACGTCTATAAACAGTGGTACAAGAAAAAATTAAAATCTAAGACTTGTGAATTAACTGATGACATAGCAAACACATTAGTAGATTTTGAGCCTGATAATAATAGTGATATCTACTTGCTTAGACGTGAGCTATCTTTATTATCAGAGAAGTATCGTAAAGCTACCATACTTTACTACATAGATGGAAATAGTTGTCATCAAATCGCCGACAAATTAAATTTATCTGAAAGTATGGTTAAATACCTACTATTCAAGTCTAGAAAAATTCTGAAAGAAGGTATGAATATGGAACGCAAACTCGGTGAATTAAGTTATAACCCTAAAAACCTTATTCCTCTATATAATGGTTCAGGACCAAATCGCTTTTGGGAGTTTATGAATCATAAAATGCGACAAAATATAGTAAATGCTTGTTACAACGACTCGCTTACTGCTCAACAAATCAGTCTTGAAACAGGTATTCCTCTTCCGTATATTGATGATGAATTAAAAGCACTGGTTGATAAAGCAATAATTATTAAGGATGGAACACACTACAAAGCAAATATTATTGTTATTACAACAGAGTGTACTGAAGAAATACGGCGTAATGTTGAAATATATCACAGAAAAATAGCAGAAATCATTAGCGAGTTTCTTGATAAACATCTTGATGATTTTAAAGCAATTGGTTTTGTTGGAAACGATTTCTCCGATAACTCATTACGTTGGCAATTAATGACTTATGTATTAGCGGCAATAACCCTATATAACACAGACGTACTTAATACTAATGATGCTTCAAGCTTTCCTAAAACCGCATGGGGAGATAACGCTTATATTTGGCTTGTGGAAAAAGATAACTCAATAAAAGATTTCATATTTAATTTTTCACAAGAAAACAGCCGACAAGGTGACAGGATTCACTTCTTTGACTATTTACCCAATCCAAAAGGCGATCATCACGACTTTTATGGTAATGAGCGATACGTTAATATACTGTGTGATGTAGCACGCCACAATTGTGAAAACTTTAGTGAATATGATTTAGAAGCTGTTGCTGATATGATTAAAAAAGGATATGTTTTAAAACACGACGAATCATATAAAGTTACTATGCCAGTATTAACTTTAGAGCAATATAATAAAGTTGTAAAGCTTGTGAGTGAATTCATTAACCATAACTTAAAAGAAGCGATTTTAGAGATGGATGCCACTGCAACAAAGATTCTTAGTGAGCACACTCCAAAACACTTACAAAGTCAGGTTGCGGGAATTGCAAGTATGGATAAATTTATTAATGCCGTTTGTATTCCTACGAAAATTTTAATTGAGAGGAACGTTTTGAATACAAATTGGAATTCTCGTGAACTACCCACAACCTTTATAGTTTTAAATAAATAATAAAACCGTAACTTGTTTGTGTACGAAAATAGTAAAAAATGCATTATTTTCGTCAATAAAATATTCGGGGTTCTCCTGACGAAAATAATTTTGTGGACGAAAATTTTGCCCCCTCATTTCGAAATGACAGTCATATATCATTTCAAAACGATAATTATAAAATCTTTTAGCAGATTGTGCTGAGCCAAACTCGAAATGAAAGTAATTTCAAACGGACGGTCAGCACAATCCTTTTTTACGGGAAATGAAAGTGATTTCGAAATATTCTCTCGAAACTATAATCATAGAACATATCGAAATTATAATCATCAAGCATATCGAAAAGTACATCATCAATCA
>JAGAPJ010000085.1 GCA_017623315.1 Clostridia bacterium
CGAAATGATATATACCGAAAACACCAAAAAGGCATTAAAGCTATGTTTTGAAGCACATAAAAATCAAACCGATAAAAGCGGTATGCCGTATGTGTTTCATCCTTTCCATTTAGCAGAGCAAATGCAAACCGAAGAAACAACAATTGTTGCTTTGTTGCACGATTTAATTGAAGACACCAATTATACCATTGAAGATTTAACAAATATGGGATTTAATAAATCAATTACGGACGCCATTCTTTTAATGACCCATTCCGATGATGTTGATTATATGGATTACGTGCGCGCTATTAAAGAAAATCCTATTGCAAAAGCCGTAAAACTTGCGGATTTAAATCACAATTCCGATTTGACAAGATTAGATATTGTTGATGAAAAATCTCTGAAAAGAAGAGAAAAATATCAAAAAGCAATTGCTCTGTTAGAAGAATAACCGCCAATTATGTACCCCACCTTGAAGGTGGGGTTTATTTTGATATTGTGTAAATATCCGCAAAATTAATATCAAGTGCCGCTATCGTAAGGATTTGAGCTTTAGCATCAAGCTTTGCAACCTGACCGGTTGCGGTCAAATATGACTTTTCAATTTCATTATAATAAACCACCATGACGGTGTCGTTTATATCAAGTGTTTTAAGTGTGCGGTTAATTTCATCGGTCATATCGTCGGATAATTCCTTGCGTGATACCCTGATTTTTTCTTTTTCCTTAAGCGCTTGCCTAAGCCCCACAACCGCATCAAAGGGTGCAAATTGCTTTGCCCGTTGACTTGGCGGCATTTTTGCTCTGGCTTTATTCACCTGCTTTGTGCCCTCCTATTTGCTGATTTCTTTCTCGTGTAGTAGCGGCCTCCTGAAAATTCATACCCTTAAGTATGGCATTTTTGCCATACTTTGATTTGATTTTCAACATAGTTTCCTGAATAACCTTATTTTTAACAGTATCAGCATTATCGAAAACGCTTAACTGCTCGGCGCCGTTATCGGTAACCACCCTGTTACAAGTAATATTAATTCGGCGCACAGGATATTCACGGTTTACTATTCGGTCATAAAGTGATGTAACGGCAGGGATAATAATACTATCCGCATTAGTTTGTTTACCTATATTTGCCGTACCGTGTGCACCGTGAACGTCAAGCAAATTTGAATACCCCACGTAAAGTGTAACCGAATCGGTAATAAGGTTTTTGTTTACCATATCAAGACAAAGCAAATCGACCATTTCTTTAACGATAAGCCGTGCTTCTAAAAAGCTATAATCACGCATAAGCACCTGTCCGCTTGAAAGACAGTTTGTTTTTGCACGGTATTTTTTAATGTCCTTAATTGTTGTTGTTTCCCTACCCCAAGCGTGATCAATAAGCAGCTCGGCATCAATGCCAAACCATTTATATAAAAGGTCTTCGGGTGTGTTTGCAATGTCTTCCATAGTATAAATTCCATACTTTGAAAGACGTTCAGCAGTCCCCCTGCCAATTCGCCAAAAATCAGTAAGTGGCTTATGCTTCCACATATTTTTTTTAAAGGCTTCTTCATCAAGAAAACCGACAAAATCGGGCGAATGCTTTGCGGTAATATCCAAAGCAATTTTTGAAAGATACAAATTAGTACCAATACCGCAGGTCGCCCTGACCCCTACTCTTTTATAGATTTCGTCCATCAGTTTAAGCGCAAGTTCTTTGGCGGTCATATTATAAAGCCACAAATAGTGTGTAACATCCAAAAACGCTTCATCAATAGAATAAACGTGTATATCATCGGGTGCAATATAATCCAGATAAACACTGTAAATTTCAGCCGCATATTCAATATACTTTTGCATACGTGGGGGAGCCATTATATAATCTAAGCCCTTAGGGATTTCAAAAACACGGCAACGGTTTTTAACACCTTTTGCTTTTAAAGACGGGCTGACGGCAAGACAAATGGTTTTGTCGCTCCGTTCAGGGTCGGCAACCACAAGGTCGGTTGTCATTGGGTCAAGCCCGCGTTCCACACACTCGACACTTGCATAAAAAGACTTTAAATCTATACAAAGATAATAGCTTTCCGCCACGTTTCCACCTCCCAAAAAGAACATTTGTTCGACAATAATTATACCACCCGCTACCACAAAATGCAAATGTTATTTTAAGGAAAATTAAATTTACATTTTTGATTTTATTGTTGCACTTATTTATAAGCTTATGGTATAATATTACAATATTCTTATACAAGAAGATAAAAAGGAATGATGTTTATGTTGGAAAAGATTTTTAAACTAAAGCAAAACAACACAACAGTTAAAACCGAGGTTATAGCGGGTATTACCACCTTTATGACCATGGCTTACATATTGGCGGTTAACCCAAGTATTCTTGCAGATGCGGGAATGGATTCTACTGCAGTATTATTAGCAACCGCAATTGCATCATTTATAGGCACTGCTTGTATGGCACTAATGGCAAATATGCCTTTTGTGCTTTCGGCAGGTATGGGACTTAATGCATATCTTGCTTACACCGTTGTACAAGGTATGGGCTATCCTTGGCAAATTGCATTGCTTGCCGTTTTTGCCGAAGGCTTAATTTTTATTGCGTTATCTTTAACCAATGTTCGCGAAGCTATTTTCAACGCTATTCCTTTAACCCTTAAGCGCGGTGTATCGGTTGGTATTGGCTTATTTATAGCATTTATCGGCCTTCAAAATGCGGGGCTAGCGGTTGATGCTTCCACCCTTGTCACCATAACGAGCTTTACCGATAATTTCACCACCCACGGTATATGCGCTTTATTGGCTGTAATCGGTTTATTATTTACCGCTGCATTACATATTCGCGGCGTAAAAGGTTCAATACTTATTGGTATTGTTGCCACTTGGCTTTTAGGTGTTATTTGCCAATTATCCGGCCTTTACGTGCCCGCACCCGATAGCGGATTTTATTCATTAATTCCAACTAGCATAATTTCCTTTGACTTTTCAAAGCTTTCGGAAACCTTTGGTCAATGCTTTAACGTAGATTGGAAGGCTATTCGCCCGTTAGACTTTATTGTGGTAATTTTTGCTTTCTTGTTTGTTGACTTGTTTGACACACTTGGCACCCTTATAGGTGTTGCAACTAAAGCGAATATGCTTGACAACAAAGGTCGTCTTCCCAAAATTAAACCCGCATTATTGGCAGACGCAATCGGCACCTCCGCGGGTGCAGTTTTAGGCACCTCTACCGTAACAACGTTCGTAGAGTCTGCATCGGGCGTAGCTGCAGGCGGACGCACAGGCTTGACCGCAATAGTATCTGGCGTACTTTTCTTACTTTCAACCTTATTTGCGCCGTTATTTACCTCTATTCCGTCCTTTGCTACTGCCCCTGCATTAATTATGGTAGGCTTTTTAATGGTAAGCTCAGTTACTGAAATTCGTTTTGATGACGACAATCTTACCGAAGCAATACCTGCCTATATTGCTATTATCGCAATGCCATTATTCTACAGTATATCCGAAGGTATTAGCTTAGGTATTATTTCTTACGTTGTGCTTAACGTATGCACAGGCAAGGCTAAAAAGGTTACACCTTTAATGTATATACTTGCAGTTTTATTTGTGCTTAAATATATATTCCTATAATTTTTACAAAAAGGTCTAGTGCTTGTAATTTAAGCACTAGACCTTTTTTATAAAAAATGAAAATCACACCAAAAATGATACAATATTCAGTTATTATATTGTATTCTCAACTTTGCCTTGCAAAGAAAAATTGCCTTTGATATAATTTTATTAAAGACAGAAAATTGGGGTGACCGCTATGGTAACTGATAAAAAAACTATTTTAAAAATTACCGCACCTTCAACCGAAGAAGGCTTTAGCGCTGTTATTGAAGCTAAATGCCAAATCGAAAGTGCAATTTTTTCGGTAAAAGACAAAAACGGTGCCGTGCTTTGTTGTGGTGATATGTCTATTAACGACATAAAAGCCGAAGCAAATGGTGTTTTCGAAAGTGAAATGTGGTCGCTTTCCTCCCCTGTTCTTTACACATTTTGTGCCGATGTAAAATATAAAAACGGGGACACCGAAACCATTTGTGACAGGTTTGGTTTTAGGAATTTTTCCTGTGATGAAAATTATATTTACCTTAACGGATATCCTTTTTACATGCGTGCATATATCCGCGGTGCCGCCGCACACGAGCACCAAAACAACTGCGGTCTTTCGGAACGTGAATTTTATAAAAAGAACATACTTATGGCTAAAAACTACGGATTTAACACCATTCGTTTCCATTCGGTTACACCACCGCGTGAATGCTTTGAAATAGCAGATGAATACGGTATTTTAATTCACATTGAAAACCGCGCCAAGCATATGGAATATGACAATTTAAGCGAAATGCTTCACGGCAAAAACGAGCTTGCAAGTAATGACGAGCTTATGGAAACCATAAATAATCTTTATAACCACCCATCATTTATGGTTTACTGCATTGGTAACGAAATTAGAAAGCCGGGTAAAACGCCCCGTGTTCGTGAAATTTCGAAATTCATTAAGAAAAACGACCCCACAAGGCTTTTTATTGATACCTGCGCCCACGGCGAATACGACCGCGACTACGTTGATTTCGATGTTCAACACATGGGGTACTTCTTCCCTTACGGTAAAAATATTAATATGTTTTCCGACACTTCAAACCTGCTTTGCTTTGGCACCGTGCACGACAGAGATATGATTAAAGAATGTGGCGAGAGCAAAATCAAACGTGCAATTGAATTTAAACGCCCGCTTATAGCACACGAGGTTTGCCATTATACCTCTTGGCGTGATTATTATTCCCTTAAGGATAAGTTTGAAAAATACGGTGTGGAAGCACCATGGTGGGTGGAAGAAGAAATTAAAATGGTAGAGGCAAAGGGCCTTAAAGAAAACTTTGCTGATATTTTACAAATCACTAAGGATAACCAATTCCGTTGTTGGAAAACCGCACTTGAAGGCATACGTTCAAGCAAGTTACTTTCAGGCTTTCACATGCTGCAGTTTGCCGACACCGACAAATACGAAAATTCAAACGGTGTGGTTGACTGCTTTGACGACTATCAAGGCATTTCTCCTGAAGCCTTTAAGGCCTTTAATGACGACACCGTTGTTATTGCCCGCCTTAACGGTCAAATTTATTCAGCTAAACAGCTTGTGCAAATTCCTGTTATATTTTCGCAATTCAAAATTGCACCACCCAAAAGCGCAACATTTAGCTTTTCACTTAGCGGTAGCAAGGTTTATACACAGGGTAGCTTAACCGACGTTGACACCTTCCGGTCGGGCATTTACGACCTTTGCACACTTGACCTTGTTATGCCTGACCTTAAAACCCCCGAAAAGCTAATTTTAAAAATTGATATGGCTTTTTGCGACGGCAGTTCTATTTCAAATTCGTGGGAGCTTTGGGTATTCCCCGAAGAAAAAGAAGTTATAACTCTCGACGCTAAAAATGATATGCAGGCCGATTACCTTAACTATAAGTGCAAATTTAACGATAACGCCGACATAACAATTACCGATAAGCTTGATGACACCCTTTTTGAAAAACTTGAAAAGGGTAAAAATGTGCTTTTGCTTTATCGCACCGATTGGACACGTCATTTACTTCATAAGGGTATGAATGCACCTAAATACAGCTTCCGTCATACTTGGGAACGCTTTAAAGGTGTTATTTGGGACCGCGGCACCTTTAACGGTGGTTATGACAAAAAGGAAATTTTAAATAAGTACGGCTTTGTTACCGAAGGACAAACCAACTTCCAATATTATAAGCTAATTGATGATAGCGACAAGATAAATCTTGACGATTTTCCCGTTAATGTCACCTCACTTGTAAGCGGAATTGACAAGCCCGCACGCGACCGTTTCGACCCAAAATTCTTTAAGCTTCGCGAGCTTATGTACGACCGAACTATGCGCAAGTTTACCTATGCTTTTGAACTAAAGGTTGGCAAGGGTAGACTTATTGTTACAGGCTTTAACTTTACAGGCATAAATAATAATGAGCCGTCGTCGGTTGCTATGCTTAAAACTCTTGTTAATTATATGCATAGTGAGGACTTTAACCCAACCGCCGAAATTTCGGTTTGTGATTTACAGGCTTACCTTAAAAAGACCGCCGAAAGCGGACCGCAAAAGGAAAGAATGATGACACAGTATTGGCAGTTAGATGCCGAGCCTGTTGAATCGGCTGAGTATTGGCAGGAATCTGAAGCATACTTAAAGGAAGATTTATAAAAATCACTTATATACAAAAACAATCACCGCCGACAAATGTCGACGGTGATTTAATTATAATATATATTATCTTAAGTTTCCGCTTAAAACTTCCGAAATAATTGCAAGCACCTTGTTATAGCAACCGCCACAGCCTGTGGAACAGTGTGTAGTATTCTTTACACCTTCGAACACGTTTAAAAGGCCGTTTAAATCATTTTGGTCCTGTGCAGCGTCAACTATATCAAAAAACTTAACGCTATTACACTTACATACAACGTAATTTTCGCTTGTGTTCATATCAAGTGGTTTTAAATCACATACAACGGGTTGTTCATACTCTTTCTTCCAAAGGCCGTGTAAATTGCAATAAGCATAAACCGCAATTAAACTGTCTTGACTGCCTATGTTAAAGCTTGCGGCAGGCTTATCACCTGCTTTTAAATACTTAATTTGGGTGCCTGACTGTGTTTCAATAGCAATCCATTCAATAAAATGCTCTTCTACCATTGGGTGCTCCACTTCGCCAACCATTACAAACACCTTATTGTTATCTATACTATAAATCGGCACGTGCTTTTCCTGTGCTGCATCTACACTACCGGCAACAAGTTCTTCCATAACCTTACCGCAGCATACAACAGGCACTGAAGAATCCTTAACCTTTGTAATAATGTTACCGCAGGTTTTGCATATATAAAATTTCATAATAAAGCCTCCTTTATTTTTAGAATATTGTAACACAAAATAAATAAGATTTCAATAAGCAGTAATATTTTATTTACAAATCACTATTTTTGTTGTATAATTTAAATGCTTTAAAGCTAAATACATTGAGGAGGAAATTATAATGAAAAAATTATTAGCAGTACTTTTAACACTTATTTTGGTTTTTAGCCTTTGCGGTTGTCTTGGTGGCGGCAATAGCGATGATGTCCGCGGTGACATAAACAGCGGCGGTCAGACTGAAACTGAAAAAGAACCTGAATTTTCTCTTGGTAAGGCAACCAACAACACCTATAATAATGACTTTTTGGGTATTAGCTGCACCTTACCTAGTGAATGGGTGTTCTATAATGATGAGCAAATTTTACAGCTTAACAATATTGTAGGCGACGTAGTTGATGAAGACGTTGCAGAAAAGCTTAAAAACGCTAATATTATTTATGATATGTACGCAACATACCAAAACGAAGGCAGCAGCATTAATATTAATCTTGAAAAGCTTAATGCCGCGCAAATTATAACCCTTGATATAAAGAAAAGCCTTGAAGCACAAATTGAAGGTATTAAATCATCCTATCAAAATATGGGGTATACCGATATTAATGCCACATATCAAAAAATTACGGTTGACGGCAAAGAATTTGATGCTTTAAAAATCACAGCAAAGATTCAAGGCATTAATTTTTACACCACCGTTTTCAGTTTCAGAAAAGGCAATTATCTTGCAAACGTTTCTCTCGGCTCACTTCAAACCGATAAGATTGATACTTTTTTAAGCTATTTTACAATTAAATAATTATCAAAATTTAAAAATCCCGTCAATTGACGGGATTTTTGTTGTATTCTGCTTCATATGTATGTTATACTTAAAATACACAAAACAAATAAAGAAAAAATTTTAGGGGGTTATATAATGTTTAACATTGGACTTTCAAGCTGTGGCAAAGCGGTTAACGAACAGTTATTTCAGCAATATAAAGACGCCGATATTAAGTGTATGGAGCTTTCAATTAAACCCGATTCTATTGATTATACCGAAACCAAAGCCATTGCCGAAAAATACGGCATAACCCTTTGGTCATTACACTTACCCTTTACACCCTTTCACGTTATTGATATTTCAAACCCTGACCTTGCTGAATATTCAGTAGAATATTTTAAAAACATTATAAAAAACGCATTACCTTTAGGGGTTAAAATATTTGTTATTCATCCAAGTGGCGAACCCATTGATAACAGCCAAAGACAAATAAGGCTTGACTGCGCTAAGCAAAGCCTTAAAAAGCTTGGTGCCTTTGCAGAGGAAAATGGTGTTACCATTGCAGTTGAAGACCTGCCCCGCACCTGCCTTGGAAGAAATTCAACCGAAATACTTGAGCTTATAAGTGTTCATCCTAACCTTCGTGTTTGCTTTGACACAAATCACTTATTGGGCGAAAATCTTGAAGATTTTATAAAAAACGTTGGCAACAAAATTGTTACTACACACGTTTCGGATTATGATTTTATAGATGAACGCCATTGGCTACCGTTGGAAGGCAAGGTTGACTGGCAAAAGGTTATATCCTCTTTAAAAGAAGTGGGATACAATGGTCCGTGGCTTTATGAAATCGGCTTTAAATACCGTGACCGTGTGCTTACTACACATGACTTTTATGAAAACGCCCATAAGCTTTTTGAATTAAAAAAATAAAAAAATTATGTCTAATATAAGAAAAAATTATTTTATACGCTTAATTTTACGCATTATTATACTTATAACCTACGGTGCTTTATGCTTTTTAAAGCCCGATTGGTTTGATGTGCTTGACGGATTAAACTTTTTCAAACAGCTTTCTCCCCTGCACTTGCTTTGGTTAATTTGGTTTATTGATATGTTTCAACAGGTTGTACCTGTAAAAAACCAACTTGCGCTTGGGTCACAAAAACTGTTTGCAAACCGTTTTAAACCTATTAGAGAAAAAATTGACAAAAAAGCCCTTAAAAAATATATAACCGAAACCACCGCTTCAGCTTACCTTGTACTTTTACTGTGGGGAGCATTAATTACCGCAATTGCACTTTTATACTATTTTAACTACATTAACAAAATGTGGCTGTTTATGATTTCGGTATTATTTTACGTATGCGACCTAATTTGCGTGTTGATTTGGTGTCCGTTTAGATTAATTATGCGTAACCGTTGCTGTACCACCTGCCGTATTTTCAACTGGGACCACCTTATGATGTTTTCACCCATTATCTTTATGGGCGGTTTTTATGCCGTATCATTGTTTGTAATGGCATTTTTTGCTTGGCTTATGTGGGAATTTTGCGTGCTTATTTACCCTGAAAGGTTTTGGTATAAATCTAACACAGCTTTAAAATGTTCGGAATGCACCGACAAGCTTTGCACCCAATACTGCCAAAAGTTAAGAAAATAGGATGGTTTATATGGACAAAAAATGTATTTTAAAAAAGGCTTTAAAAGTTTCGCTTTGCGTCATTTTGTCACTTGCTTTAATTGTTGTTGGTTATTTAGGATACGTTATATTTTCATATAACCGCATTGCCGACAACCAAACCATAACCCCTTTAAAAAGCGGTAACGACGCTTCCCTTTTGCTTAACACAAGTTATACTGCCGTAATACAAAACCTTGGCTTTGGCGCTTATACGCAGGATTTTACCTTCTTTATGGATGGCGGCACGCAGTCCTGGGCTGAAAGTAAGGAAAGCGTTATAACCTGCATTAATAAGGGTGCCGACAAGGTGAGTGAATTTAATCCCGATTTTATACTTTTTCAAGAGGTTGACTTTGATTCGACCCGTAGCTACCACATAAATCAACGCGAAATGCTTGAAAAACGCTTTAAAAATTACAGCAGCGCCTTTGCCGTTAATTATCATTCAGCGTTTTTGGCATACCCCTTCACACAGCCCCACGGCGCTTCTAACAGCGGTTTGCTTACACTAAGCAATGTTAACATTACTGCTTGCAAAAGGCGCAGTTTACCGATTTCTGAAAGCCTCAGCAAGTTTTTGGACCTTGACCGTTGCTACAGCGTGTCACGAATTCCCGTAGAAAACGGAAAAGAGCTTGTACTGTATAATGTTCACCTTTCGGCTTATGGCGGAAGTGATGAAATAAGAACGGCACAAATGACAATGCTGTTTAATGATATAAAATCCGAGTATGAAAAAGGTAATTATACCGTTTGCGGCGGTGACTTTAACCACGATTTTACGGGTGATTCCACACAAAAGCTAAACGGCGGTCAAAAGGTTGATTTTGGTTGGGCACAGCCCTTCCCCGAAAAGCTTTTACCCGAATGTATTACACGTTGTGTGAATTACGAAAGCCTAACGCCAACCTGCCGCAACTGTGATATACCATATAAAAAAGGAAATTTTACAATTATTGTCGACGGTTTTTTAGTAAGCCAAAATGTTGAAGCGGTTAAGGTGCAAAATATAGATACTGAATTTACCTATTCCGACCACAACCCCGTTGTTTTGGAATTTAAATTAAAATAACGGAAAATTATAGTTTATCGGGGACTTTTTCTTGCGAAAAAGTTAAAGAATAAAGAAAAAATAATAAATAATAAAAAATGTGTGCCTTCGGCACGAGAATATATATCCGTCGGCAAAGCCGACACCGATTTTATTCTTTATTCTTTCTTATTTATTATTTTGGGCGTCAGCCACATAAACCCCAATTCATATTCCCACATAACAAAAACTGCGATGGAAGCCTCCATCGCAGTTTTTTATTCTTCTAATTGTTGGTTATTTTCATCCTGATTTTCGGTAATTACCTCATCGGTGCTTTCACCTGAAGTATCGGTGCTTACTTCACTGTCGGTTTCAGCATTATTATTTTCAACCGTTTGTTCGGTCGTGTCTGATTCGTTGGGCTTAACCGCAGGCGGTATTGCCAAAGGCCATTCACGTCCGTTTAAAATATAATTTGGAGCAGCTATACCGTTATCAGCATAATTAGCGTAATAAATTGAAGTCCCCCATTGTGCATTAACAGTAACAGGGACCGAAGTGTCATGCGCAAGCTTTAAGGTGAACTCTATCCTACTTTCCAAAGCGGAAAGCTGATAAGTATGCAAAATATCATCACCAACGGTGATAACGCAATAGCCCGTGCTCGCCGAGCTTTCAGCCGTGCGGGTTATTACAAAAGTATATTCACCTGCAGACAAATAGTTTTTATTGTCTGCCGTTTTATTATAAATGCTGTACAAATTTGAATCAGTATCACTAACAACTACATCAACATCACCATTATTTACAGCAATGTCCACATCAAATACAGCTGTTTGAATAGGTGCTACTGAAGAGGTCGCGTCCGACGTGAAGAAAGCAAATGCCGTAAATGACATTGTAACTACGCAAACTAAAATCACAGCAACGGTAGAAATAACGCGACCAAGCATTGCCTTGTCGGTAATTTTGCTGTCGTCTGAAATTTTAAAATATTCCATATATAGCTTTTTCACAAACACAACCTCCTTTTAAATATTTTGAAATTCAATTTACTGGTTTAATTTTTGTGTTGCTTCAACCGTTACGCCAAGCTTAACCCACGGGCTTGTTTTGTCGTAATTGGCCACATTATCAACCGATTCGGGCATACGCAAAACTAAAGCAACATAGGCTTCTTCACCAACACCAAGCTCTACCTTTTCGGTAGCATAGGATGTAAGCGTTTCGGTTTTAAGGGCGCGGATTTCCTCACGGGTATCAAGTGAAGCAAGCAAGCTTTCGTGGCTGTCGGCTGAGGTAATTGCAAAACGCAAATGGTCCTTTAAATTAAATTCCTGACCCCAAACATTAGTTGCAACCTTGTATTCGCGAACATTTATTGCGGTGTTGAAATAAAACGGAAGCGTGCCGTTGTTTTCAACCCTTAAATAAACAATTTGCGTATAGCCGGGTTCGTATAAAGCATTATCATCAAAAAGTTTTGTGTCGCTTGTAAGAGGCTGATAATCGGTACCGTCGTAATAGAAAACGTCCATATTAAAATCAGCACCGTGGAAAATGTTGTTAATCTCTTTTGAAGTGTCACTAAACCACGCAAGCGAGGTGCCGGTGCCAAGCACCGACCACAAAATTATAAAGCAAAGGCTGAGCGCCAAAGCTATTTTTTTATACGGTTTTCTAATCTTCAACGCGCAACCTCCTTAAATTATTCTTCGCGCTTTTTACGGGTAAATACAATAACTAAAACAATAAGTAACGCTGAGCCTGCCATAAGAGATGCCCACAACCAAAGGTGAGTGTCGTCCCCTGTTTGAGGTGGCTTCGGGTCATTAGGACCTAAGGGAAGCTCCTCCACCTTAAATTCCCAATCAAGATAGCCGATTTGGTCGCTATATTCATTAGAAAGTGAGGTTGGAACGTCTAAAATAACGTCCAAATTAACCACACCCCCAGAATAAAGTGTGCCAAGCTCAACCCAATCGGTAAGCTGTGCGGTTTCGCTTGCGGCGGCATCAAACATATATGCCATATCGTTATCGGCACTTTTCTTAACCTTTAAATTAAGCTGTGACAAAAAGTCGTCAGATTCTTCGTGTGCGCCAAGCGAACGCATATAAATTTTAACCTTAACCTTGTTGTCGGCGTTATTCTTAACGGTTATGGGCTGAATAATACTGTCGCC
>JAGAPJ010000086.1 GCA_017623315.1 Clostridia bacterium
AAAGCGCCAGAAGCCCTGGCGCTTTTTCGCATATAACGACACATTAAAAATACACCCTTAAGGAGTGAAAAAATGAGCTTGAATTTGAAAATTAAAGTCGCACCTAAGGCGATTTTTTCTGAATATAAAAACGGTACCGAATACAAAAACAGCATAGGGGACAAGGGGATTGCCGAGCAAAGCAAGATAAACGAGCGTTTTTATGTTGGGGACCATTGGCACGGTGTTCAAAGCGGTAATTACAGGCCGCTTGTGCGCCGACCGCTTATTAAGCGTGTTGCCGATTATAAAATATCAACCATTGCATCGGCGCCGATAGCGGTTAACTACAGCGCTGATGGTGTGCCTGATAATACAGGCCTTCGTGATAGAGCCAATGAGCTTAGCAAAGCTTTGAAGGAAGGCAAAGAATTCGAAACAGCTATTGCTGATGATGTGGAAATATCAACAATAATGTCGATTATGTCGGATTACTTCCGCACAACCGGTGAGCGTGTTAAATTTGATGCCAAAAAAGAAATGCTGCTTCGTAATGCATATATTGCCGGCACGGGCATTGCATATACTTTTTGGGATAGCGACATAAGGACCGGTCTTTATGCTGATGAAAAGCGACAAGTCCCAATTAACGGTGATATTGATTTTGAAATTTTAAACATTGAGAACGTTGTATTCGGTGACCCGAACTGCCAGGACATACAAAAGCAACCGTTTATTATTATTTCTCAGCGCTTGCAGGTTGAGGACGTGCGACGTGAAGCAAAAAGAAACAGGCGAAGAGCTGAAGAAATTGAGAACATTATACCTGATGGCGCGGATGAGTATCAGGTTAATGCCGGTACACTAGGTGAAAACGAGCCTACCGACAGCAAGCGTGTAACCGTGCTTACAAAGTTTTATAAGGCTTGGAAAAATGACGGTAGCGGTTACAGGATAATGTGCACAAAAGTTACCGAAAAAGCGACCGTTCGTGCGCCATGGGACACAGGGACAACCCTTTATCCCTTTGCGAAGATGGTTTGGAACACCCGCAACAGCTGTATTTACGGCGATAGTGAAATTACATACCAGATTCCCAACCAAATTGCGCTTAACCGTGCAACATCAGCGGAAATTTGGGCGCTTATGCAGTCGGGTATGCCAAAAACGTTGGTAAATGCGGATATTGTTCAGCAGGAAATTACCAACAACCCAGGCGAAATAATTAAGGTGTACGGCACGACAGAGGACGTTGCAGGGGCAATAAGGCACATTTCACCGCCTGCATTTGCGGGTCAGCTTATAAATGCGCTTAACGACCATGCAAACAATATGTTAACCGATAACGGCGCAACCGATGCGGCGCTTGGTACCCTTAAGCCTGATAATGCCGCCGCAATTATTCAAAGCCGAGAAGCTTCAATGCAGCCAATGCAGATTTATCAAAACAATTTTTACAGCTGTATTGAGGATATTGCTCGCATATGGGCGGATATGTGGCTTCACAATTACGGTAACCGTCGTATTCGCATTGAAGACAAGGACGGGGTTTATTACGTTCCGTTTAATGCGAAAAGATATGAAAATCTGCTTATAAGTGTTCGTGTTGACGTAGGCTCAAGCCCGCTGTGGAATGTACCTACCACCATTGCAACACTGGATGCGCTTTATGCTAATGACATGTTAGATAAGATTCAGTATCTTGAAAGACTGCCAGATGGCATTATTCCTGATAAAACAGGCCTTTTGAATGATATTAAAGCGGCAATGCAAGCACCCGCACCGGTACCCACACCAACGGATGACGGTAGCGACGTAGTTGTACCACCGAATATGCCGCCGCAAATGCCCGCCCAAGAGCTTATTCCTGAAGAATATTAAGGAGGTAATTATATGACCGCAAACGATATTATAAGAGAAGCTACAGCGCTTCTTGGCTACAGCGACAATGACGGTAACAGTCAATTAACACAGCGTATTCGTAACCGTGCGCTTCCACTTTTTAATTTGGTATATAACGACCTTCGTCAAGTGTGCGGGCTTAAGCATAAGCCGATTATTTCACTTTCGGATGAAATTGAACTGCCTGAAAACGCAATTGACGTGCTTAAATGTGGTGTTGCGGGGTATTTGGCAGGCAGTGAAGGTGATGATGCGCAGCAGTACATATGGATGAATGAATTCCAACAGCGCCGAACAAAGCTTTCAAGGGTTGGTGAGATTAAAGATGTTATTCCGACTGTTGATTAAATTCATAAAGGAGGTTTTAAAAATAATGAGATTTCCAAAATTACAACCGCCTGCACCTAAAACGTTAAAGGTACCCGACCTTGCAGGCGGCTTAAACCTTCGTGACGGTGTTTCCGAAGTGCTTGATAACCAACTCACCCAAGCTAAAAACGTATGGTGGCAGGACGGTGTTCTTAAAACAAGGCCGGGAATTAGTGGATTAAGTGAAATATTTGTCGGTAGAGCAACCGAGCAGAAGGTCAGTCAAAAAATGTGGCCGAAGGTGAAATATAAAGCGAACGGCAAGGAATATGTATTAACCGTTATAAAAAAGGATGAAAATGTTGGTTATAGCGGTCAATATAGAACCGCCCTAAAGTTTTACTGGCAAAGCAATAAAGGAACCATAGATATAACTTGGTTAACCTTTGATGAAGAGGTTAGTTATTTTGTTACGCAGGATGACAGCGCTATATATGTTTTTACCTCGAATTGTGAGATATACAAGCTTGAGTATTCACTGCTTAACGATGTTAATGATTTTGTAAAGCTAGAAGAAAAAGATATGTATGTGCCGACGATTGCTATTAACTGTTATAGCGGACCACATGCCGTTGGCGGTGAAGCGCCCGAAATGTTGTTGGCTGGTGCGACAATGATAAACGGATTTAATTTAATTGGCAATAGGGCCAAATTTTTTTACTCAACAGTTAATTTGGATTTGTTGACCGATGAAAGTCCTAATCAGTATATGCATTACGATATTCCGTATTTAGGTGAAAATAGAACATTGATACCGCAACTGCTTGAAGTTACAGTCACTCATTTGAACGGAAGTGTTGTGACACACACCGCCACACAGTATGACGGTCAGCTTGAATATGAATCTTTGTTCTATGAAAGCGCATGCCAAGAAGATGGGTTAAAGATAAAGGTGTTTTGCAACGGAAGTAACGGACAAATTGTTTTTTATGATGAAAACGATGATACGGCTCAGCTAACGAAGTCAGATTATATTCTTAACAATCTTGAGATAATAATTCCTTTTGTTAGCAGTAGTGAAGACCGAGCAAAGGTTTTCGGTGCAACTCAATGTGAATGGTTCGGCGGCGGTACTGAGGGTATTGCCGGTGGTACACGTTTGTTTTTGGGTGGCAATACCGAAGAAGCAAATAAAAACCTTGTTGTATGGTCTGACCTTAATAATCCGCTATATTTTCCCGAAAACAATTATTTCCGTGTGGGTGAAAATTCAAGTGCGGTTACCGGCTTTGGTAAACAGGCAGATATGCTTGTTATATTCAAAGAAAACGGTAGCGGCATTTATTATACCAAATATCAGCAAAACGGCGATATTACCGCCGAGGACCTTATAAATCAAAACGTGGTCGATTACGTCGCGTCAAGCGTGTATTTTCCATTGGTGCAGGTAAACCCAAATGTTGGGTGCTCATATCCCGAAACGATACAGCTCTGCCGTAACCGCCTTGTGTGGCTTGGCGATAACGGCGACGTTTACACATTGATTAATGAAAGCCAATATAACGAGCGCAGTGTATTTTGCGTTTCAGAAATGGTAAGGCGTGATTTAAGACGAAGTATATCGGGAATGCCGACAGCGTGCGACTGGAACGGTTATTACTGCCTTAGGTGCGGCAATAAGCTTTATCTTATGGATTATAACTGCTACGGTTATACCCATATTGCAGGCTACTCTAAGACCGAGGATGCAAACATCCGCATACCTTGGTATATTTGGGAACTGCCATTTGAAGCTTCGATGTGCGAATCGGATGGTGATATTCTTTTTACACGTTATAACGACGGTGAGAGTTACGCCGAATGTGTTGCTTTAAGCTATGCGCTTTCGCCCGATAACCGAACGGTTGATAATGTTTACGTATTTGATAGCGAAAACGGGGAATTTGCGCTTGAGAAACGTCCCATCCAAACGGTTCTTCGTACAAAACTATTTGATTTTGGGGAGGCGAGTACCCGAAAGAGCGTTGATAAAATCAACCTGCAGCTTGGTAATAACGGCGGGGAGCGCATAACCGTTAAGGTAATAACCGACCAAAGCGAAGAGGAACACGATATTTATTTAAACGGTACCCAAACCGAAGCCTACACACCCGGTTATATTGACAGTAAAGCTATATTCCCGTGTGCTCGCAACGTCCTTCGTGTCG
>JAGAPJ010000008.1 GCA_017623315.1 Clostridia bacterium
AAATTTTCCAACCCCGCAAAATGCTGTGGATTTTTTAAAACAAAACGGTTTTACAACCGCCGCCCTTGCTTTAAAAGATGATACTATCAATATTAATAATGAAATTTTAAAGAACAGCGAAAAACTCGCGTTATTTTTGGGTGCAGAAGGTGACGGTTTAAGCGGTGAAACAATAAACGCTTGTGATTATACCGTAAAAATACCAATGCACCACGAGGTTGATTCCCTGAATGTTGCCGCCGCAGCGGCAGTCGCTTTTTGGGAAAATGGGAAGAAATAATTCGGAATTCGTAATGCGTAATTCGGAATTATTATAAAAATTAAATTGTTATAGCAAAAAAAAGACGGCATTAGCCGTCTTTTTTTTGCGATGGGTTCTATAGTGGTATAAAAAAGGCTCCCTTGTGTAAAGGGAGCTGTCAAAATTTTAATTTTGACTGAGGGATTGCTTAACACATAAATCTATGTATTCGCAAACACCTTTGAAATTTTGTTTGATTTCATTGTTGGGTATACGAATTATTGTAAAATCGTATGCATCAAGAAATTTTGCGCGTTCGTTATCTTTTAATACACCATCATCTTCGTAATGCTGCGAACCGTCAAGTTCTATTATCAATTTTGCTTTTGCGCAGTAAAAATCAACAATATATTTGCCTATAATTTTTTGTCTGTTAAATCTTATTGGATATGTCCTTAAAAAATCATACCATAAATGGCGTTCTTCGGGTGTCATATTTTTGCGTAATATTCTGCCAACACCGACAAGCGATTTATTATGTTTGTATTCTATGACAATCCCTCCGCCTCGTAAACTCGGCACCTCCCTTTACACAAGGGAGGCTTTAATTTTATCCATCTTATTATAATATTTTAAACCACAAAAAGTCAATTGTTTTCAATTTTGCATTGCGTTCCATCGTGGATTATTTCGTAATTTTCTTTATAAATTAAATCTTCAATAAACACAAATTCATAACCCTCGTCTTTAAGGCATTTGAGGATGTTGGGAAGTGCTTCAGGGGTGTGGTCGGCATCATTGTGGAATAAAACGATGCTACCATTTTTAACTTTACTTGTAACACGTTTGCAAATACTGTCGGCGGTGGCGTGGTCCTTCCAGTCAAGGCTGTCTACATCCCATTGGATCGTATACATACCAATGCTTTCGGTCGTTTCGAGAACTGCGTTATCATAGTCGCCATACGGTACGCGAAGCAGGGTAGGACATCGACCAGTTACCGCCTTAATTTTGTTATTACAACTTTCAAGTTCGTTTACAATTTGCTCGGTTGAAAGCTGAGGCATATGGGGGTGAGTGTTAGAATGGTTTTCAATACGGTGACCCGCGTCTGAAAGTGCTTTGACTGATTCGGGGTATTTATCCACCCAAGCGCCGACGACGAAAAAGGTTGCGGGGACGTTATATTCTTTCAAAATATCAATGAGGGTTTGTGTGTCGTCGTTGCCCCATGCTGCGTCAAAGCTGATGGCAATTTGCTTTTTGTCGGTCTGCACACAATAAATCGGCAGCTTGCGGTTTTGGCTTGCAACAATGCTGACCGACCCCGTGACCAACAGCGTGGTGGCGATAATAACACACAGCGCAAGCATTATGTGTTGTTTTTTAACAATTAAAAATTTCATAAAAAATGCACCCTTTCATAAAAAGATATGAAAGGATGCTTGGGCATTATACTATATTAAATTATAGTTTATCGGGGAATTTAATTGTAGAATTTAAGCCTTCTCCAGCGGAGAAGGGGGACCAACCGCAAGGTTGGTGGATGAGGAGAATATTGTTAAGAAAGTGCTTTAATGCTCTCCTCATCCGTCGCCTAACGGCGCCACCTTCCCCGCTGGGGAAGGCTTGAGGGCGAAC
>JAGAPJ010000087.1 GCA_017623315.1 Clostridia bacterium
ATAGCTCGCAAAAGAAAAAACAAATAAGCCACGGATGGAGGAAAGAGATAAAATGAATAAAAGAATAATTGCTTTATTATTAGCTCTTGTTTTAATCGTTTCCGCCTTTGCAGGCTGTGGTCCGGTTAATAACAAGCAGGATAGAAAACCGCAGCTTGTTGTTGCGATGAATCCGATTTTGGCTTATGAAAACGGAGATAATGTAATTGCGTTTAACGATGTTAAAAATGCAATGAGTACTGACCAAAATGCCGCATCTCTTACAGCACTTGCGGCTGAGACCGATTTGATTTGGGTTTATAAGCAGGGTGCAGACTGGAAAAAACGCGGAATTTACGGTCTTGATACGTGGCGTAACGGCGGATATATTTCCGCCGATAAGCTACAGGCATATACCTTCTTAAATGACGGTACAATTTCGTTAATGCCTTATACCACCAAGGCAGCAAATCTTGCTACCTATCAGGGTGAAGAGCCGACTGCAGCAGGTATTTTGCTTTCGGTGTCTGGTAATGAAGAGGAAGCTCTCGGCTATCAAATTACCGAAAGCGGAACTATCGGCATACCCGCAGGTAAAATTACAGCTATTGAAAGCGTTGGCGGCGTAAAAACCGGCTTCTTAGCTGAGGATGGTACCAAAAGAAGTGCAGTAATTAAGTTTATTGTAAATACCCGTGTGGTATGGTCGGGTGAGTTTTGCAACTCCACCGCAGGCGACGGTACTGCTGTAACCGAGCTCGCTTATCCCGATATTCCTGATATCGATGTTGAGGAAGGCGATATCTTCTTTATTAGTGTGAAGCTTGATGCTGAACTAAATGATAAAGATGATATAGGCTCCGATGAAAAACCCGATTCGGATAATAATAAGCCTATCGATACCGTTACACAAATTTCTCTTATGAACGAGTATGACTCTCGCTTTAAGATTGTGTACTCGAACGATGCAACAATTCCTCAAAAGCAAATCATTAGCAAAATGAGAAAGCAAATGGTTGATATTTTTGAGGCAGATGTTCTTAACAGCAGCGATGCTGCTAATGAGGTTGAATACGAAATTCTTATCGGTCGCACTAACCGTAAGGAGTCGAAGCGTGCTTATGATGCTCTTACAAGCTTCCGTGCTAATAACGGCAAGGACTTTATTATCCGTATAGATGGTAAAAAGCTTGTTATTGCTGCAAATACTGATTATTCCTTACAGCTTGCAGTTGATTATTTTATGGCAAATTACTGCAAAACCGATAAGGACAGTGTTCCGAGTAACTTAAATTACATTTCAAGACCTAAGCTTTCTAATATAGTGATTGATGGTAAAAATATTGCATCCTTCACCATCAGAACTGAAAAGTATCCTTCTATTATGACAGTTAGGGCCGCTGAAGCACTTGCTGAATATGTAGTAGATAAAACAGGCTATAACCTTAAAATTGAAAAGGATACAAAGACCACTGAAAATGAAATTTTAATTGGTCTTACTACCCGTTCTGGCATTTCGGCTGATACCTTTAAGTCTGAATCATTAGATTTCCTTAAGGGCAAAAAGGGTAACACATATAATAACGAGGATTACAATATTTTCGTTGATGGCAGTAAGCTTTTTGTTGAAGCAGGAAGCGATTATGCTACAAGCCACGCAGTTTTGAAGCTTATTGCTCAGATGGAAAAATCCGCTACCTTGCCAAAGAATCTTTCTCTCAGTGGTACATACAATAAGGGCGAATATACCTTGCTTAACGATTATGCTTACACTTGGGGCGATGAATTCTTTACATCTTCCGGCACTACATTCAGCAAAAAGAATTGGAAGCTAATGGATAAGGGCTATATGGAGGATGAAGGCTGCTGGTATTCTAAAACCGACCCGTACTATCTTGCTTCAAAAGCATCACTTGAAGATAATGACCCCGATAACGATTTCGGCGGTCCTTGGGTTGTGGCAAGTGATCCTAACTATATGCAAGAGGGCACATCCAGAAACTTAGCAGAAAATGCTGTTATAAAGAATAATGTATTAGTTCAAACCTCGAAGAAAGCTGTAAATGGCTACAGCGGTAACATTATTTGTACTGACGGCAGAATGGAATTCCGTTATGGCATATTGGAAGCTCGTATAATGGCGGCTACTGCTAATGGTAATGCGGCTTGCTTCTGGACCAGAACAAAAGACGGCGGCAGCGTTGTTAATGAAATAGATATTTATGAAAACTTTGGTGAAGATAGATTAAGACCCAATTTACACACCTGGGCAGATGTTCACACCAATCACGGCGCAATGATTACTTTAAGGGAAGAAGTAGCTCCCGCAAAGGGCGAAAGCTTTAGCGACACCTTCCATCATTTAGCGCTTGAATGGACTCCTGATTTTATAAATATGTATCTAGACGGTGAAATTTATCTTTCACAGGAAATTACCAGTGATACATGGTATGCGTTTAAAGAGACAACATACGTAATTTTCAATTGTACTTCACCATCTGCTCTTTATGCAGAAAATAAACCTGGCAACTGGCTTGCCGGCGGCGACGTTGACCCCATGGAAGCAGCTAAATTGTTTGATACCAACGGCGACGGCAGAGTGGACGTAGAAGATTTCTATGAAGAACAATCTATTGACTATGTGCGTTTATATCAAATCAATTCACGCCAGTATTCTTTAAAAGCAAAGAAATAAATATTTAACTTTTTTGTTATCATTCCAAGAGCTTCTTGGAATGATAACAGTATTTTTACTCGGATAAGGAGGCAAAGCAGTTGAACAGATCTAGAAAAATTATAGCTGTGATAATGCTTTTGGTTTTAATTTTTTCTGTAAATGCCGAGGTTTTATATGCTTCCCACACATATGACAAAAATAATAGCGACATTACTGCCAATATGGAGGTTTATCAGGACTATAAGATTGATGACAAGTTAGAAAAAGCAACCGAAAAAATCGAATTAGGTGTTAAAAACTGTTTATCGGGTGGTGTTTTAACAGAAGACGGTACAGCCCTTAAAGTTACAAAGGGCAACGCTATTGAATTTTCAGTTAATGTTCCTGAAAACGCAGCGTACAATATTGCATTGTCTTTTGCACCGCTTGATGAAATTACCGAAAAATACAAAATTTCTCTCAAAATAGACGGTGAATTGCCTTTTTCTGAATGTAATGAGCTTATCTTAATGGCTTTATGGGAAGATGATGGAGAAATCCGAACTCTTACTAACGGCGATCAGGTTAGCCCTCTTCAAAAGCATAAAGAGGGTTTTTATATTCAAAAGCTTATGGATGATGAAGGAATAGAGCTTTATCCGTATGAATTTATGTTATCCAAAGGAAAACACAATATAAGAATTGAAGCCACAGGTAAAGATTTATTGATTGAAAAGGTTTGTTTATTACCTCCCGAAATCGTTAAATCTTATAGCGAGGTTTCAAAAAATTACAGCAATTATGAGAAGTATACAGGTCCTCAAATTGTTATAGAGGCTGAAAAGACTGCCTATAAAAACGCTTATTCTTTATCATCAAAAAGCGATCAAAGCACTGCGGATATTTCACCCTCAAGTGCTACAAACGCTATTATTAACTATATAGGCGGAACCACATGGAATACACCGGGGTCTGAAATAACCTGGAAGATAGATGTTCCAAAGGACGGCCTATATAAGCTTGGCATTGCTTTTAAGCAAAGCTATGTCACCGATGGTGAGGTTTACCGTTGGCTTAAAATCGACGGTAAAACCCCGTTCTTAGAGGCACAAAATATTAATTTTCCTTATTCAACTAAATGGCAATTTAAGGAATTTACAAATGATAATAAAGGGGATTATCTTATTTATTTAACCGAAGGTCCGCACGAGCTTTCCTTAGCTGTTACCCTTTCGGATATTGCTGAGGTTTTTGGTAGACTTCAAAAAATAGTTAGTCCTTTGGGTGATTTGTATTTAGATATCGTTATGATTACGGGTGAAACACCTGATGCAAACCGCGATTATGAATTGCACAAGCAAATCCCAAATTTTGAAGCAACGTTAGATGATGCATATAGCCAAATAAATGCTTTAACGGCAGACATTGGCACAAACCTTAAAGTAAATGGCGAATTAAATGGTGCACTTAAAAATATGGCTCGTATCATAAAAGAAATGAAGGATAATCTTTATGATGCACATTTACAGGTTCAAACCTTTTATTCAGCACAGCAAACCTTAAGTGCATGGCTTTATGATATTAAAAACATGTCGCTTTCGGTTGATCAAATAATTTTAGCGTCACCCGATAAGGAGTTTGATACACCAAAAGCAGGCTTTTTTGGAAGAATTAAATTTTTCTTAATGAGATATATTAATTCTTACTTAAATAATTCATCATCGCTTAGCAGTAGTGATGACGAAAGTCTTCCCAATATTAAAATTTGGGTGAACTGGGGTAGAGATCAGGTTAAGGTGCTTAATTCTCTAATCCAAGACAGCTTCACACCGCAAAATAGTGTTAATGTTACGGTCGAACAGGTTAATGCTACTCTTGTTCAGGGTGTAATTTCAGGCAATTCACCTGATTTGTACTTACATATGGCAAGAACCGAGCCTGTTAACCTTGCAATGCGTGGCGTTCTTTACGATTTAAGAAATTTTGAAGACTATGAAAAGGTTTTAAATGAAAATTTTCTTGAGGGCGCGGAAACCCCATACATATACAAGAACGGAACCTATGCATTACCTGACACACAAAACTTCTTTGTAATGTTTTATAGAAAAGACATCTTGGAAAAAATGAAGCTGGATGTGCCTGTGACTTGGGATGATTTTCTTTCTGTTACCGGTATATTGCAGCGAAATAAAATGAATACCTATTTGCCCTATACAAAACTTGGCGCTGCAAACACAGTAAACATAGGTGCGGGCGGACTTACAATTTTTCCGACAATGCTTATGCAAAGAGGCGCTCACGTTTACAATAAAGAGCTTAATGCTACAAATTTGGCAAGTGCCGAGTCGATAGATGCCTTTAAGTTCTGGACAGAATTTTATACCGAATACAGTCTTGAACAGGATGCTAACTTTTATCAAAAATTCCGTGTAGGCACTATGCCTTTAGGCATTGCAAGCTATACACAGTATCTTACTATTAAACTTGGTGCACCTGAAATTCAGGGTAAGTGGGGCATCGCACCAATTCCGGGAATTTTAAAAGAGGATGGTACGGTTGATAATACCTGCTCAGGTTCGGGTACAGGTGTTTCAATTATGAAATCAAGCAAAAATAAGGATGCTGCTTGGGAATTTATTAAATGGTGGGTATCTGCTGATACGCAGTACCGTTATTCAGCCGAGGTTGAGGCAATAATCGGTGAAACCGGACGAACAAGTTCAGCTAATCCTGAAGCAGTATCACGTCTTAACTGGGAAGATGATGCCTTGGAGGTTATTTTAAGTCAATGGGAAAAAGTAAAGGAAATCCCCGAAGTGCCGGGTAGCTATTATGTTTCCCGTTCTATTGACCAAGCCTTTTGGGCTACTAAAAACGGCAAAAAATCTGCTAAGGAAGCAATAATGGACTGGTCTGAGACCAGCGATAAAGAAATTATGCGTAAGATAAAAGAATATGCTAATAAGAATTACGGAGGTTGATTTTGAATGAAGAAAAATAAATTAATTACCGTAATTAAAGAACGCGGACAGATTTATCTGCTTATCGGTCCATTTTTGATATTGTTTTTTCTTATGACAGTATTACCCGTGCTTTCTTCTGTTGTTCTGAGCTTCTTTAATTTTGATATGGTTTCATTACCGACCTTTGCGGGTTTAGATAATTACCTTAGGATGTTTATTCAAGACGATGTATTCCCAACTATTTTGAAGAATACCTTCGTATTGGCTATTCTGACGGGTCCTGCAGGATTTTTACTCTCGTTTGTTCTGGCTTGGATGATAAACGAGTTCCGTCCCGCTATGAGAACACTTCTTTCCTTTATGTTTTATGTTCCGTCATTGGTGGGAAATGCACTTTATATTTGGACGATAATCTTTGCAAGCGACAGCTATGGTTATATGAACAGCTTTTTGCTGTCAAATGGGCTTATAACAGCACCAAAGCAGTGGTTTTCTGATGAAGCACTTATAGTTCCTATTGTAGTTATAATTCAGTTATGGATGAGCATGGGAACCTCTTTCCTTGCAAATATTTCAGGTCTTCAGAACATCAACCCCGAATTGTTTGAAGCCGGCGCTGTGGATGGAATCAGAAATCGTTGGCAGGAGCTTTGGTATATAACATTACCAGGCATGCAACATATGCTGCTCTTTAGCGCAGTTATGCAAATTGCTTCGGCATTCTCTATAAGCAGTATCATAACTACCCTTGCGGGTTACCCCACAGTCGGATATGCGGCTGATACAATTGTTTCCTATCTGACGGACGTTGGTTCGGTAAAATATGAAATGGGTTATGCATCCGCACTATCGGTAATGCTTTTTGTTATGATGTTTGGAACACGGTCAATTATTGTTAAGTTGTTGAAAAAGGTGGGGCAGTAAAATGAAGATAAATTTAAAATTTAAACTGCCACAAAAACGAACTGACGGCACAGTACGCAAATATACACGCTCAAAGTTTGGAAACTTTATGTTTTTTGCTTTTCTGTTTTTGTTCGGTGCCTTTTCGGTATTACCCCTTATATACAGTGTGGTAACATCTTTTAAACCGCTTGACGAATTGCTTGTATTCCCCCCGACACTTTTTATTGTGAAAAGACCAACTTTAAATAACTATTTGGCTTTGCCTGATTTGATTTCAGGACTTAATGTTCCTTTGTCAAGGTATTTGACCAATAGTTTATTTATAAGTATTGCAGGTACAGTTTTACACGTTATTGCGGCAACTGCGGCTGCCTTTGTTCTTTCAAAGGTTGATTTAAAGTTCAAGAAAACCATATTTCTTATTATTCAGTTGTCACTATTATTTAATGCTTATACATTAAGTATTCCACGTTATCTTATATATAATGGTATGGGTATTATCGATACATATTGGGTTTATATTTTACCCGCCATTCCGTCTTCAATGGGTGTGTTCCTTATGAAGCAGTATATGGACGGCTATATTCCCGATGCCTTAATGGAAGCGGCTAAAATTGACGGCGCAAATTACTTAAGAATTTTTTGGTCTATTATTTTCCCAAATGTAAAGCCCTGTGTGCTTACCCTTGTTTTGTTTGCATTCCAGTCTATTTGGGCAACAATTCCTACAGGTACCATTTTTAATGAATCATTAAAAACCTTACCTACGGTTATGTCTACAATAAGCGCGGGCGGTATAGCTCGTTCAGGTGCGTCTATGGCGGCAACTGTAATTATGATGATACCGCCTATTGTTGTTTATTTATTCTCTCAAAGCAGTATTAAAGAGACAATGGGCAGCGCAGGTATAAAGGGTTAGGAGGCGGATGATATGTTAAGAAAAAATAATTTAAAATTATTCGCCTGTATAGGTCTTACAATTATACTTTTGGTTTCAATATTTACCACTAATGTTTTTGCGGCAACGTTCGCAACTGCACCTGCCACAACAGAGGAAACGCCGTTTGAAACCTATACCTACTGGGAGGGCCTCGGCAGTAATGCAAAGACCAAGGCTTATTGTAAACCTATGTATGAGCCGAAATCCGTTATAGATGCAACCACGCTCGGCACAGCACTTTTTGGCAGTGTAGATGATGTTTGTTCGGCTGACGGTTATACATACATTTTGGATAGCAATTCCTCAAAGGTATATGTGCTTGATGAGGATTACAGCTTAAAAACCGAAATAAATAATATCGTTTATGAAAGCGAATCGCTTTCAATAAAGGGCGCTTCGGGTATATTGGTTAAGGATGAAAAGATATATATTGCCGACACAAAAAATGCCAGAATTTTGGTTATGGATATCAGCGGTAATGTAATTCATTATCTTACACTTCCAAAGTCAAAGCTTATACCAAGTGATTTTAAGTACAGTCCTCAAAAAATTGCGATTGATTCAAGAGATTATCTTTATATTTCAAGTGACGGTTCTTATTACGGCGCGTTGGTATATTCACCCGATATGGAATTTTTGGGCTTCTACGGTGCAAATACTGTTGCGGTTTCGGTAGGAGATGCCCTTAAAAACTTTATAAATAAGATTTTTTCGACCGATGAAAAAAGAGCGGCATCTGTAAGGGCTTTGCCGTATCAGTTTACTGATTTTGTAGTAGGTCCTAATGATTTTATATATACAGTTACCTCTGCTTCGGGTACGGATACTGCCAAGGGACAGGTTAAAAGACTAAATCCCGGCGGTAAGGATGTACTTGGTAAAGAGAACTATAATTTTGCCGACGAATCAAATAGACTTATTCAGTCGGAATCGCTTAAGGCGATTGATGTTGATGGGGATGGATTTTTCTACGTTCTTGAAAGCGGCGTGTATAACCGTATTTTCTGGTATGATGAGGAATGTAATTTGCTTTGCGTTTTCGGCGGTGCAAGCGGAGTGCAGGGTCAAAAGGGAACGGTTTCCTTGGGTGGCGCAATTACAGTTAACGGAACGGACGTTATTATAACCGACCCTGTAAACAAGAATATTACCGTTTATTCCATCACCGATTACGGAAAAACTGTAAGAGAAACCCAGCTTGATACTCTTAAAGACAATTTTGAGGATACGGTTGAAAGCTGGAATGAAGTAATAAAGCTTGATGTAAATAATCAACTTGCATATCGTGGCCTAGCAAAAGCATATTACACAACGGGCGATTACGATAAGGCAATTGAATATTCCAAGCTTGGTGCTGACAGGGAAACCTATGCGAATTCATTTGTAAAGCTTAGAACAGCCTTTTTAGAAAAATATTTTACAGTTGGCTTTTTAATAATTGTAATAGTTGTAGCCGTAATTGTATGGTTGTTGTACTTAAAGAAGAAAAATAGTCTTGTATTATTAAAGGATGAAAAAGCAAAGAATATGCTTTCAAGTGTGTTCCATCCTTTTGAATCCTTTAGATTGGTTAAAGAGAAAAATATGGGTTCAGCTATTTTGGCTACCGTATTATTGGCGTTATTTTATATTGTCACTGCAGTAAGCGACGTGGCTTCGGGTTATGCTTTTAACCGATTTGACGCTTCAAGCTATAATTCATTCTTTGTACTGCTCAGAACGGTCGCATTGGTGCTATTGTTTGTTATTTCAAACTGGCTTGTTTGCGTGCTAATGGGCGGTATAGGTAAACTTAAAGAAATATATATAGTTACTTGTTACAGCTTAATACCTACTATTGTGGCAACTGCTGCAGGTATTGCGCTGTCGCATATACTCTCTCCTGACGAGTTTGTATTTGTAACCATATTCCAAACTATATGCACAGCTTATACTTTTATAATATTGGCAATTGGAATAATGAAAATTCACGATTATGAGTTTGGCAAATTCCTTGGAACAACTGCAGTTACGGTTATAGCAATGCTTATAATTGTATTCCTAATTTTCCTTGTGTTTATGCTGGCTCAGCAGGTTTATGGTTGGATAGGCACAATATTCACCGAAATCAAATACCGCTAATGAAGGGGGAAACTTAAATGAAAAAATACTTAATAAGTTTTCTTTGCGTATTAACGACCGCTACCTTGGCCGTTGGTATGACGGGATGCGGTAAAGAAAATATACCACTAAAAAGTTTTTTATCTTATAAAGATCAGTATTTTGATTCTGATTATAGCTCCTCTGGTGTTGTTTGTGAAAATGACAAATGGCAGCTTAAATGGGATAATGCAGCTAAAAGGGTTAGCTTTGTAGATAAGACTACAGGTTACACTTGGGGACAAATACCTGTTGAAGCCGAGGCACCGCAATATCAGGATAATGGTACAATAAAGAAAAACCATCCTCAGCTGGAATCGGTTATTAGGGTAATATACCAAGACCCCAAATCCTTTGATGATGTTACGGCTTATTCATATACAGGCGCCGTTCAAAGCGACGGGGTATATGTTCAAAAAATAGATAAAGGAATAAGGGTTACTTACGATTTCATTGAAAATGAGTTTTCAGTGCCGGTTGATTATACAATAGGTGAAAATTCCTTTAAAATTACCGTTGATCCAACAAAAATTTCCGAGGGCGAAGAATTTAAAATTCATTCGGTTGCCGTTGCACCCTTCCTTTGCGGAATGAAAAACGATTTAGAGGATAGTTGGTTATTTATCCCTGATGGCTCTGGCGCAGTAATTTCACCTTTTGAATCTGATGGTGTTGGTAATGTTGGTCAAAAATATGTTTATGGTAAAGACCTTTCTTATCAAACCTATTCTAAACAAAATCCCGACGAGCGAATAAATATGCCAATCTTCGGCGCCAAAAAGGGAAATAATGCAATATTTGCGGTTATTACTTCAGGCGCCGAAGCGGCAGCTATTAACTGGAATATTGGTTCTAAAAATATAGGTTATTCAAGTGTATACCCTGAATTTAGAATACGAGGCTTCAGTTATATTAAACGCCCCGAAAATTTCGTCACAACAACTACATTGGGCTCCTTCAAAATATTCAGCGACGGCATTGTAACAAGGCCTTTAGAAATCGAATATTTTGCACTTTCGGGCAAAAAAGCAAGTGTTTACGGCATGGCCGAATGCTACCGTGAATATTTAACCGAAAAATCGGGACTCCGTAAAAATTCAAAGGATGAAAAGATAGCAACCTTCAAATATATTGGTGCAGTAGTTCAGCCTGATTTTGTTGTGGGAATTCCCACCGAAAAGCTGTTCCCATTGACAACCACTAAGCAAGCCCTTTTGATGACTGAGGAGTTAAGCTCAAAAATAGGCAGCAACATTAATATACAGCTTGTCGGTTTCGGAAAAACCGGTATTGACATTGGCGAGGTTGCAGGCGGCTTTACAGTAGCAGGCAAGCTTGGCGGCACAAAGGGTATGAAAAACCTTGTAAGCACGCTTGAAAGCAAAAAAATAAATTCTTTTATGGATTTTGATTTAATTTCTTTTGAAAAAACAGGCGCAGGCTTCAGCAAATCCTCCGCCGCTGTTTATCACGGTGGGCAGGTAGTGAAATATACAAGCTTTGATACTATAAGTAAGCTTGAAAATCAGGATAGATTTTTCGTTTTATCAAGAAATAACCTTTTCACTGCTTCAAACAAGGTGAATAAAAAGGCTGAAAAGCTGGGTCTCAGTGGTATATCCTATGCATCACTTTCGAATACCGTTTATTCGGATTACGGCGAGCAGAAATATTATATCAGCGGTAATATGGCTGAAGATGTTGCAAAAATTTACAATTCAACTGCTGATGCAGGTTATAAGACCTTAAGCAGTAGCGCTAATGTTTATGCTGCAATAAGCTCGGATTATATAAATGATGTACCATTATATTCGTCTAATTATCAAATTTCAAGCTACGATGTGCCTTTTTATCAGTTAGTATTTAAGGGCTATCGTTCTATGAGCTCAGTATCTCTTAATTTATGCAGTGATAAGCAGGATGCGTTGTTAAGATGTGTAGAGAGTGGAATTTCACCTTCATACACACTTTATTACAACTTTGATAAAGAGCTTGTGACCAATGAGCATACATTTATTTTTGGTTCGCACTTTGAAGGTAATAAAGAAGATATTATAAATACAGTAAGCAGTGTTAAGTCTTATCTTGACGACATTAAAGGAGCAACCATAACCGATTATATCCGTTTAAGTGATATGTCATCAGTCACCAAATTTGATAACGGCGTATTTACGGTTGTGAATTTCTCGGATGTAGAGATTATTACTGATTACGGTAAGGTTCCGGCTAAAAGTTATATTACAGGGAGGGGAGAATAAATGAAAAATCGCAAACCAAAGGGTCTTGAAACACTTAAATCCCGTTATGCATTTATCTTCCTTTCTCCCTGGATAGTTGGAATAATATTCTTTTTCCTTATGCCGATTATTCAGTCAGCATTTTTTAGCTTTGCTCATATTTCTATTGAAATTGACGGCATCAAAACAACCTTTATGGGACTTGAGAATTTTAAATATATTTTATTTAAAGACACTCAGTATATTGACAGTTTTATAGAGGCAGTTACCGATATGTTAATATCCGTGCCATTTATTTTGGTGGTAAGTCTTATATTAGCCGTTTTGTTAAATAACAAATTCCGCGGCAGGCTGTTTTTTAGGTCACTGTTTTTTATGCCTGTAATAATAGCCAGCGGTGTTGTTTTAGACTTGTATTTAGGCGCGGCTTCAAGTAATGCTACTGAGGTTGCGGTTAATGATGCGGTATCCTTCGGGATGATGGATTTTTCCGAAATTTTTACTGCACTTAACCTTCCAACTGCTATTGAAAATTATCTTTCGGTAGCGCTTGACAATTTGTTTATGCTTGTGTGGCAAAGCGGTATACAAATTATACTGTTTATAGCGGGGCTTCAGTCAATTCCTGATTTACTTTATGAAGTAGCTCATGTTGAAGGCGCTACTAAGTGGGAAGAGTTTTGGTTTATAACCTTGCCTATGCTTGGACGCACAATGTTTTTAGTAATTGTTTTTACAATTGTTGAAAATATCACCAAAAGTAATAACAAAATAATTGCCCATGGTTACAACTTCTTTAATAACCTAGACTATGGCAGGGGATCGGCTTCGTTGTGGTTTTATTTCCTCGTAGTAGGAATTATTGTGGCGATAGTGCTATTTCTTTATAATAAAGTATTTTTAAAGAGGTGGAGTTAATATGCTAAAAAATAAAATTCAGATTAACAGTAGCATAATCCGCCGAAGGATACCCGAAGTAATCATATCGTTGGCGCGGCTTTTGTTTTTGATTATTGTAGGGTATATAGTTTTATATCCGATACTCTATATGTTTGTATCGGCTATTAAAGACAGGAATGCTTTGCTTGATATGGAACATATTTGGGTTCCGGTAAGCTTTAGTTTTAACGCTTTTTCTGAAGCCTTTGAGCTTATGAATTTCGGTAACGCCTTAAAACAAACCCTTTTGGTGCAGGTTTTAAGTGCTGCAATAGAAGTTTTTGTCTGTTCGTTTATAGCCTACGGCTTTGCTCGCTTTAAGTTTAAAGGAAAACCTATATTCACCTTTTTACTGATACTTTCGCTTCTTATTCCCATACAAATGTACACACTATCAATGTCAATAAATTTCAGGAATTTACATATTTTTAACACACCTTTTGTTTATTGGCTTCCCTCATTGTTTGGTGTGGGTATCAGAAGCGGTATGATGATATTTGTTTATCAACAGTTTTTTATAGGTCTTCCAAAGGAGCTTGAGGACGCTGCATATATAGATGGCGCGGGACCTGTGAAAACCTATTTTAGCATAGCACTTCCGTCTTCAAGCGTTGTAATTACAACTGTTGCTGTGTTGTCTTTTGTGTGGCACTGGAATGAATACCATCTTGCAACACTCAGTTTCTTGTCTGAGGATGCTCCGCTTTCCATGACAATGAATTTCCTTGAAGTATATTTGCAACAAATTGGTATTTATAAAGGTTGGCCTGAGTATTCAACACTCGTCAGTGCGGCTTGCCTTATGTTCATAGTAATACCGCTTGTGCTGTATATGATATTCCAACGCAAGTTTGTTCGGTCAATAGACCGTGTGGGTATTACAGGCTAAATTTCTATCTAGTCAGTGAGACACTTCAAGTGTCTCACTGACTGTTGTTGAAAATTATATTCAAGTTAATTTGCTAAAGTTAATTTAAATATAATTTTTGATTGGGCGGTGAATTATATGAAGGATAAAAATATTGGCATTATTTCAAACGGCGTTTATCTAATTGATAAGGTCGGGTTTGCTAATAATGTGCCTGCCTTTTTTGGCGGAAAAAATGAAGGGGTTTTTGCAGGCGGTGATAACAGCTTTATTGTTTGCATAAAAAATGCATTATATAAGGATATAACCGATTATGCAACAAAATTGGAAAAACAAGGTTATTCGAAAATATTTGAAAATAAAATAGGGGATAATATTTTTTATTCTTATAAAAATAATGATAATTTGGTTTTTGTTTACTATATCGAGGCGTTGAAATCTGTACGGCTTATTGTAGAACCTTATTATTCCTTTTCTTATAACGAACCGTTTGAGAATATTGTTAAACCTTGCGTTATAACAAGCTCTGCTTGTGACAGAAATTATTATATTCGTTTACCCAATAATAAGCTGGTTGTTATAGATGGTGGATGGCGTATTGAAGACCGGTCTAGATATGAACCGCAAGAATTGCTTTATGAAATGTATAAAGAAATGGTGGAAATATGCCAAAGTGAAGAGGTAAGGGTTCCGCTTTGGATCATAACACACGCTCATAATGACCACGCCAAAGTTTTGGAGCTTCTTTATAAAATGCCGTTTGCGGATAAGTTTAATATTGACCGTATTCTTTATAATTTCCCTGATGATGAGCATTTAAAGGAAAAGCTTCAGGTGCCCGATGAAAAAATTATAGAATCGGAAAACAATTTAAAAAAATGGCATAACATGGCGGGTAAGGATTATCCTTATGAAGATATTTTTTATAACTGCCCTTTTCCCGTGTATGAAACAATCGGCTATGAAAATATTTGCCGAAAGGCATTTAAACAATACGGCGCTGTAAATATTAAGGCGCATGATGGTATGCGCTTTGATATGTCGGGTGTAGTTTTTGAGGTTTTACACACTCCGGATGATGATATGCCCACTATTTATGAAAATATGAATGATACCTCGTTGGTTATCAAAATGACATATGAAAACTCTGTAACCATTTGGCTTGGCGATATGGGTGTAATACCGGGTGATTCTTGTATAGAAATGTATGGCGATTATCTTAAGTGCGATGCGGTTCAGGTGTCGCATCACGGTTGGGGCTCGGCTTCGTGGGAATTTTTCAAGCTTTTAAACCCATCTATTTTGCTTTGGAATAATTCGGAATTCGGCTTCCAATATGCTGATAAATATCAAGGATATGGCAAAACCGAATCGAGCACTCGGCTTTTTAATATGCCTTGCGTAAAGCAAAATTATTTTTGCAATACCATAAAAATGCAGTATATTGATTTGCCGTTTGAATTTTATGAAGATGATAATAAAAAGGCTAAGAATAAGCTTCTTGTTAGCGCCGCCAGCGACCGAACCTTTATGTTAAGGCTTGGCGACGGTAAGCTTATAATGATAAATGGTGGCTGGCGTGAGGAAGCCTGGAACAGATATAATCACGATGA
>JAGAPJ010000088.1 GCA_017623315.1 Clostridia bacterium
GGAGAATATTGTTAAGAAAGTGCTTTAATGCTCTCCTCATCCGTCGCCTAACGGCGCCACCTTTTTTCTCCGAAAACAGGAACCCTTTTGTCGCTATGCGACATTTCCCCTAACAGGGGAATAACCGCTGGGGAAGGCTTGGTATGTACAATAATTCCGAATTACGCATTACGAATTACGCATCTCGCGCAAGCGATAAACCCCAATTTATAAAACATATTGACAAAGCAACTAGCGTATGCTATAATACATTTAACAATTAGGTTAAATGTTAAACGAGGAGGTTATTATGGCTTTACAAAAAACACTTAAAGCCCTTGCCGACCCAATTAGGCGTGATATTTTGAATATGCTTAAAAAAGGTCCGCTTTCTGCGGGTGAAATTTGCAACGCATTTTCAGTTACCGACGCTTCAATTTCACGTCATTTGTCGGTACTTAAGGAAGCTGACTTAATTCGTGATAATCGCAAAGGTAAATTTATTTATTACGAAATTAACACCTCGGTTTTAGAGGAAACTTTATTATGGATTAGTGATTTGAAGGGAGAAAATAAAAATGCTTAAGAAAAATTGGTTTAAAATACTACTTTCTTGTTTATTTACCTTATCCCCCATTGCTTTTGGTCTTGCAGTGTGGGATAAACTACCCGAAGTAATGTCAACACATTGGGGTATCAGTGGCGAAGCCGATGGTTTTTCATCCCGTACATTTGCAGTGTTTGGCTTGCCCCTTATTTTACTTGTGCTTAACATTTTATGCATTGCCACCGGCGCATTTGACAAAAGAAATCGCAACCCAAAGGTGCAAAACATTCGTTATTTTTTAGTGCCTATTATTTCTATTGTTACTAATGCAATGGTTTACTGCGCCGCTTTTGGAAAAACTTGGGATTTATCCGTTGTTATACCACTACTTTTGGGCGCTTTATTTGCTATTATGGGCAACCTTATGCCAAAGATAAGACAAAACGGCACTTTAGGCTTTAAATATAAATGGACACTTGAAAGCAAATCAAACTGGAACGCTACCCACCGTTTTGGCGGTAAGATTATGGTATGCGGCGGTATTTTGGTTTTATTTACAGCCTTTTTACCCGTTACAGCTATGTTTATTACCACAATGGTAATTATACTTGGCTCATTGCTTATTACAGTAATTTATTCATATAACTATTATAAAAAAGAACTTGAATACGGCTACACCGACTTTGAGCCCATTTACAATAAAAAAATATATAAAATTTCAAGCATTATTGCGCTTATAATGGTACCGCTTATAATTATAGGTGTTTTATTTGTAATGTTTACAGGCAGTATTGAAATAACTTATACCGATGATGGCTTTACCGTCGACAGCAACTTTTATGACCCGTTAACCATCAATTACCTTGATATTGACAACATCGAGATTTTCGAAAACGATGAAATTGGTGTAAAGGAACTTGGCTTCAACAGCGCAAAGCTTTCACTTGGCAAATTTAATAATAAACAATTCAACTCACATACACGCTATACCTATAACGGCTGTAAAACCATTGTTGCAATTGAAAGCAATGGTAAAACATTGATTATTAATGACACGAACGATGATTTAACACGTGAAATTTACCTTAAAATTTTAGGCGAAATTCAAACTGACAGCGGATTTATTGTAGGCGAAGGTGAAGAAATATGACCGCAATTAAAACCGAAAATCTAACAAAATATTACGGCAAAAACCGTGGTATTATTGACTTGTCACTAACTGTTAAAAAGGGCGACTTTTTTGGCTTTATCGGTCCTAACGGTGCAGGTAAAAGCACCACTATACGCACCCTTTTGGGACTTATTAATGCAACAAACGGCACCGCCGAGGTTTTAGGCTTTAACGTTAAGGAAAACAAAACCGAAATTTTAAAAAATATAGGTTATCTTCCTGCCGATGCTTCGTTTTATAAGGGTATGAGGGTGAAGGAAATTTTAAAGCTTTCAAGCGATTTAAGAGGCATTGACTGCAGCGAAGAGGCTAAAGTTCTTTGCAAGCGCCTTGACCTTGATATTAACAAAAAAATCAACGAATTATCCCTTGGTAACCGCAAAAAAGTGGGTATTGTTTGTGCCTTGCAGCATAAGCCCGAGCTTTATATTTTAGACGAGCCAACAAGCGGACTTGACCCACTTATTCAGCACGAATTTTATACTATATTACAGGAACGAAATAACGAAGGTGCGACAATATTTTTATCCAGTCACATTTTGTCCGAGGTGGCACTCTATTGTAAAAATGCCGCAATTATACGTGACGGAAAATTACTTGCCTGTGACAGCGTTTCTAACCTTTCACACAGCGACGTTAAGCGTGTTACCCTTAAGGGTGCAGCCGAAATTCCACAAAACGATAATATTCGTGATCTTAAAAAAGAAGACGGTATAACAAGCTTTTTATATAACGGCAAGCCGGACACTTTAATTAAAGAGCTTGCAACACTCCGCTTTGATGACGTCACCATTACCGACCCCGAGCTAAGCGAGGTATTTATGCACTATTACAGAAAGGACGTCGAACAATAATGCCTTTAATTTTACACGAGCTTCGTAAAAATTGCCTTGCCGTTTTAATTTGGACTACTGCCATTACCTTTATGCTTGGCGTTACTATTGTAATTTTTCCCGAAATGGCAGGTCAAATGGGTGAAATGGAAAATATGTTTGCCGAAATGGGTGCCTTTACCGAAGCCTTTGGTATGGACCGCATAAACTTTGGTGAATTTTCAGGCTATTTTGGTATTGAATGTGGCAACGTTTTAGGTATGGGCGGTGCATTTTTTGCCGCCGTTGCGGGTATTGCCGCCCTATCAAGTGAAGAAAGCCACAACACAGCTGAATTTTTGCTTTCCCACCCAATTTCACGCGCGAGAGTTGTTACCTTAAAACTTTTATCGGTAATATCACAAATCATAATTTTAAACGTGGTAGTGGTTGGAATTGTGGTTTTACTTACCGCAGTTATAATTGATAACCCACCCTATAAAACAATGTTTTTAATATTTTTATCATACTTTATTTTGCAACTGCAAATTGCCTTTATTTGCTTTGGCATTTCGGCATTTATAAAATCAAATGCTATCGGTCTTGGCATTGGTGTTGGATTTATGTTTTATATGACAAATATTCTTTCAAACATTACAAAAGATTTAAAGCTTTTAAAATACCTTACCCCATTTTCCTACACCGACAGCGCCGATATCATTTCAAACGGTCACCTTACCTATAAATACCTTTTGGTTGGTGCTACTTTTGCGGTAATAGGTATTGCTTTGGCGTTTATTAAATACACCAAAAAAGATATTGCTTAGTTTAGGATTTCGGCTATGCCGTCGCACAACTCGCTGACTAATTTATGTTCGTTTATCATATGCTGTGACGCACGGTAAAAGCCGTCCGAAAGACTGGGCTTTGAGGTGGAGGCAAACACCCTTGCACTGCCCTGTTGCGCCGAAATTAAAAAGGCTAAAAAATTACTGTTTAACTGACGAAAAGCTTCAAAAATTTTCGTCAGTTCTTTTTTGTTTTTATATAGTGTCGAAAGCCGAAAACACACATTATTAAAGCCATTTGCCGTATCCCGCAAAAATTCACGCGAATAACCGTTTATAGCGGCGGCAAAGTCACTATTATTAAGTAATAATGATGGGTGCATTGAGCCTATAACCGACCAAAAATACATCTGGTTAAAAACACAGTTATTATTATAAAACGGCATAATCTTTACTGTAATAAGCGGTGAGTTTTGCGGTACTGATATACCAAAAATAGCATTTATATAATTTTGTTCGAAAATGTAATGGTACACCGACTGCTGTAATATTGGATAACCTGACACCGCTTCAAACTTTATTCTTTCAAGCAGTGCTACAAACCGTGTGTTAGTTTTAAATAAAATTGCAGGGCGGGTTGGAAGATTTGTTTTATCACTAGAATATTCATCATAAATGCTTTTAAAAATAAGTTCAATTTCTTTAATTTCATGCATAAATTCATCACTTAGCACCGCACCGCTACCTTTAAAGGCGGACAAAAGTGAAGCAATGTGCTGTATTGAATTTTCACACCAAAAAATAATTGTTTTTCGCATGAGTGCGGGTGAAAGGCTGTTTTGACAGTTAATGTAATTCATAAAATATCCCCTTTATTAATTTTTTGGAAATTTGTGCCTTTAATATTGATATTTTATATATATTTAAGTATAATATATTTATATGCTGAATAAGTATGTCAAAATGGAGGTAGTCTTATGGATTGCAAACAGTTTTTCAAACAAATAAAGGGGAAAAAAATCGCTA
>JAGAPJ010000089.1 GCA_017623315.1 Clostridia bacterium
CCCAAAGTTTATTACGGCTTATATCGCCCATAAACTTTGACCGCGGCGCCTTTTCGTTTTCGCTTCTTCGTCCACCGGACGCGCTCAAACTCAAAGCTGCCAATTCCGCCACACCCGCAAATTTAAAGTACAATGTATATAATAAACATTTTTTGCTTAAATGTCAAGTATAATATAATTTTAAATATCAGAAATAAGGCTTATCTACAATAAAAACAACTGAAACTTAGAATAACTTACTATCGTTTATAAAAATTCCTGTGAATTTATCCACGCCAAAACGCTGAGCAAACATTTCACACTTGCACAAAAACAAATAATAAATATTTTTACCGGTGTGGTGCAAGGTTTCAAAATTACCTTGCCCCTTTGATATTACCAAATCGGCGTTATCGATAAGGCTTTTTGCTTCGGGTGAAATTTTGTCTAATACAGTTCCCGCAATAGCTGTACCGTTACCAATTACTGTTACCAATTTATCCATTCCAACTTGCTTAGCATCTTCTATTGTACAGTCATTAAGTACAGGCTTTCCGCGAACAATAACATTAATTTTAACAGCCTTGTTAAGCCTTAAAATTTGCTTTATAAGCAATTTATCAAGCACAATTTCACCACAATTATCGGTAAGATAAACTATATTTTTAGCGTTTTTAATCTTTTCTTCAAAGCTTTCAAACTCCGTTTTATCAATCGTTATTTTTGGGGCATTTGCAAGAGTTTCTTTTAGCTTTTGTTTATCAACGTTTTCCATCACGCCAAAATCGATATAATTCCCCGCCATAGCATATTTAACAGCAGATTTTAAAGAATTATCAGAATTTAAAATATCGACTTCAATTTCATTTTCATAATTCATTAAAAAATTATTATAAAATCTCTTAATTTCCGCAAAATCAGTTATTTCACCAAAGCCTTGTTTAAATTCGTTAATTTGCTCTACAATTTCAGGTGCACTCATGCTAATATCAGCGTTACCTATAATTTTTAATATTCCTTGTGTATATTCAAGCTTTTTCGCGGATGAAAAAATATTAGGAATATCCTTTAAATGCTTGTTTAAAAGGCATAAAATACATTGCGTATTTAACCTTTCTATACTCATTTAATCACATCCTTTTTATGTTGTAAACAATGCTAAAATAATAAATACCGTACAAACTAAAATATAACAAATCATCCCGGGGTTAATGTAAGCGGTTTTAAACGCTGTACCTTTTGGTAATTCTTCTTCAGTTTTGTTCCATTTAAATTTTGTAAGCTTTATAATTAAAAGCACAAATCCTGCAATCACTATGCCATAAAGAATAAATGTATATACAAAATAAATTAATAGACCTGGTAAAATTTCAAAAATGTATGCCATTATTTCTTCGTTTGCACCGGTTTGAGTTAAATTTAAAAGTTTCTCAATATCAAATAATGTTAAAAGCCACGGTGCAATAACTGCGCCCATAAAGTTAATTATTGTATGTAAAATTACCGAATAACGAATTTTACCTGTACGCATATAAATATAACCGAAAATTAAACCCACGCCAAAGGCATAGAAAAATTGAAACAGGTTTTGATGCAAAAGCCCAAATGCAAAAGCCGATACAATTACTGCGGTTTTTTCACCATATTTGCCGATGCGGTCAAGTATTATTTTGCGGAAAATCAGTTCCTCAAAAAGCGGTGCCAATATTACCATAACCACCACTTTAAGCGGGTTTATATCCATTGCTAAATCGGAAATTGGGTTTTGTGCCTTACCTGCAGAAAATACAAGCGATAACACAGTACCGATAATATTACCTGCATAAATTATGCAATATGAAATTAAGAAATACGCAAACATTTTACCAACGTTAATTCTATTTTCGGCTGGTCTTTTAGCAGGTAATGCACGCATTATAAGTGCAAACACAGGTAGTGCAAACAAATACATTGGTACAAAGCTTGAAATCCATTGTCCCCAAGTGGTGTTATAATACCAGTTATCCTTACCCCAAATTAGTGCAGGTACACTTAAAAATGCTAATTGTACAAGTATGCCAACAGCTATATAAACACAAAGCGCAAATCCAACTGTTGAAAAGGTTTTCTTTGGTGTTTTTAAATCAATAATCTTTTCTTCCATTAAAATGCCTCCTTTTTTTAAATTATACCATTAAATATTTTACTATGCAATATTTACCTTTTCTATTGAATAGATTTTTAAAATATGTTAGAATGGTGTTGGTGATTATATTGCAAAATTTTTATAAAACTGACTATACAGTAAAAAGCACCGAGATTGACAGCAACTGGAAAATGCGAATTGACCATATTGTTGAGCTTTTCGAGGCTTTTACCGGTGTTCATTCTATTGAAATCGGCATAGATGGACCAACTTTACTTAAAAAATCAAACGCTTTTTGGGTGCTTACAAAATTTAAAATTAAGGTTATTGATTTTCCGAAAATGGATGATAAATTAACGGTTGAAACATGGCCCACAATTGTTAAAGGTGTTCGCTTTGGTCGTGACTTTTTACTGCAGCGTGACGGTAAAACCTGTGTAATGGGCACAAGTGAATGGTGTACACTTGATTACACCACAAAAGAGCTTCGCCGCACAAACACCGTTTGTTACCCTGCCGATATGCCACACCGCGATTATTTAAGCGGTGCCGGTGATTTTATAAAGGTGCGTGAAACCGTTTGTGAAGACGATTTTAACCACACCCACAAATGCCTTTTTGTTGACATTGACACTAATAAGCACACAAACAATATTGCCTATCTTCGCATGGCTTTAAACTGCTTTTCACCCGATGAATTTGAAAGTTTAAACATTGAAGATATGCAAATTACGTTTTTATCCCAAGCATATTACGGCGATGAAATCAAGATATATAAAAAACAAATCGAAAACGGTTTTTATATTGAAGGCAAGCTTAACGATAAATCAGTATTTAACTGTATTTTTACACAAAAAGGTGATTAAATGGAAGGTTTTGAACCCAAAAAATTAGCATTGCTTCGCACTTTAGAAATTTTAGAAAAATACAGCGACTGCGACCACCCTTTAAAGCAAGAGGATATTATAAAATGTTTATCTGATGATTATGGCATAGAAGTTGAACGTAAAACTATTGGTCGCAATCTTGCCCTTTTAAAAGAAGCGGGTTATGAAATTGAGTCAACAAAGCAAGGAAGCTATTTGTTCGAACGCCGTTTTGAAGACAGCGAGCTTCGTTTACTTATTGACGGTGTTTTGGCAAGTAAATACATAACCGCAAAGCATTCGAAAGAGCTTATTGACAAGCTTTGCGGCCTTTCAAATAAATACTTCCGACGTCACGTTAAAAATATATACTCTGTTGGCGACTGGGGCAAAACCGACAACCAGTCATTATTTTACAGCATTGAAATTATTGACGAAGCCATTGAAAGCGGTAAAATGGTGCAGTATGATTATAACAAATACGGTATTGATAAAACATTACAAAAATCATCATTTCAGCGTGTTAGCCCTTATCAATTGATTTTACATAACCAACGCTATTATTTAATGGGTTACAGTAAATATTGGGAGCATATGGTTTTTCACCGCCTTGACCATATTACAAACATTAAAGTTTCCGACCGTGATGCCATTCCAATAAGAGATGTTGAGGGCTATCAAAACGGCATTAATTATCAAGAACTCACCACCGCAATGCCTTATATGTATAACGATAAGCCCGAACGTATTGTATTTTCAGCAAATGAAAAAACAATTGACCACGTTATTGACTGGTTTGGTAAAGAGGTGGATATTAAAACCGAAAATGATAAAATAATTTTCACCCTTAATGCAAGTCAAAAAGCTATGCTTTATTGGGCGGTACAATATGCTGATGAAGTTGAAATTTTAAAACCCGAAACATTACGTGAAGATATTAAAGCATTTTTAAATAAAGCGGTAGACAAATATAACTAAAAATGTTATATTAAATTTAGGGAAATAATTTCCCATTTTATAAAAGGAGGATTATGTATGAAAAAATTTACCGCACAAAAAATATTTATTTGTATGATGGTTCTTCTAATTGCATTTGCGTTAGCGGGTTGTGGCGAAGGTATGGATTCTTTTGCAGAAAATAACGCGCCTGGTGGTAACTATACCAATGAGGAAATTGCAAGTGACAGTGAAACTACTTCCTCTGATTTGCCGAATGACCGCAAGCTTATTCAAAAGGTTAATATGTTTGTCGAAACAGAAGATTTAGACAAATTGCTTTCTAATTTAGATAAACGCATTTCCGAACTTGGCGGATATATTGAAAAATCAAATATTGAAAACGGAAGTGCTTACAGCAATCAACGTTACCGTAGCGCTTCTATGACCATTCGTATTCCTGCAAAGTCATTTAATTCCTTTATAAATAAGGTTGGCGAGCTTTCAAACGTTGTTTCTTCACAAAAAACTGTTGAAGATATTACACTTAACTACGTTGCGACCGAAGGCCGTATGAAAGCATTACAGGCCGAAGAAGCAAGACTTTTACAATTTATGTCACAAGCTGAAACAATGGATGATTTACTTACTGTTGAAAAACGCTTAACAGAAGTTCGTGCAGAGCTTGAAACCGTTACCTCCGCATTGCGTGTGTATGATAATCAGGTTAATTATTCCACCATTAATTTAACCATTAACGAGGTTAAGGAATATACCGACGTTACCGAGCCCGAAACAGTATGGCAACGAATTAGCACCGGCTTTGTTAAAAGCGTTAAAAACATTGTAAACTTCTTTAAGGAATTATTTATATTCTTGGTTGTTGCAAGTCCTTACTTAATTCTTTTAGCAATAGTTCCCATTAGCATTATAATACTTGTTAAGTTAAACAACCGCAAAAAAAGCAAGGCTAATAAAGATAATAAAAAAGAATAAAAATTAAATCTTATTAAAAGAATGAAACCCACTCGAAAGAGTGGGTTTCTGCTTTACATTTTTTCAATCGTTTCCATTACGTATTCGCCAAACTGAGAGCAGGTTGCGCTGTTTTCACTATCGTCAACAACTATCCTTTTTTCAGTTTCAGTACAAATAATAAGTGCCTTTGAAAGCTTGTCAGCCTTGTCGGTAAATCCGATATGACGAAGCATCATTTCGGTTGCCTTAAACATACTTGTGGGGTTTGCGTAATCTCCCCTGCCTGCTTCAATAAGACGAGGTGCGGTGCCATGGATAGGCTCAAACATTGCGTATTTATCGCCAATATTTGCGCTACCTGCAGTACCAACACCACCCTGGATTTGAGCAGCCTCGTCGGTGATGATATCGCCGTAAAGGTTAGGCATTACAAACACTTGGAACTTGTCACGAATATTCTCATTAACAAGGTTCGCGGTCATAATATCGATATACCAATCTTCAGCGGTAATTTCGGGATATTCAGCCGCAATTTCGTGTGCAATTTGTGAAAATTTACCGTCAGTCTTTTTCATAATGTTTGCCTTTGTTACAATGGCAACGTTTGTTTTACCGTTTTTACGGGCAAATTCAAAAGCGGCACGACATATACGGCGGGTACCTGCATTTGTTGTTACCTTAAAATCAAATGCCAAGGTGTCGGGAATTTCAATACCTTTACTGCCAAGAACATATTCACCTTCGGTGTTTTCACGATAAAATGTCCAATCAATATTTTGTTCGGGTACACAAACTGGGCGAACGTTTGCATACAAATCCAATTCGCGACGCATTGCAACGTTTGCGCTTTCAAGCGTGCCGCCCTTCAAGGTTGTGGTCGGTGCTTTTAAAATTACGTTACAAGCTTTTATTTCAGCCAAAACGTCGTCGGGAATCGCCTTATTTTTAGCAATTCGGTTTTCAATGGTTAAGCCTTCAATCGTGTGAAGTTCAACCTTACCTGCCGCGATTTCATCCTTTAAGATATAATTTAAAATGCGTTCGCTTTCCTTGGAAATAATCGGACCGATACCGTCACCCGAACAAATACCGATAACTATTTTATCGAGCTTTTGATAATCGGTAACCTCATTATTCTTTTCCATTTGTTGTTGGCGTGCAATTTGCTGAGTTAAAAGGGTTTTAAATTGCTCAACGGCGTTGTCAATATACTGCTGCATTTTATTCACCAACCTTTGTATACTCTAAAAGACTGCCAGCCTTTAAGATTGCTTTTTGTCTTTCGGTAAAGCTACAGCAAAGCACAAATTCTTCGTCTGTTGTTTCGTCTTTAAGGATAATTTCACCTTTGTCCATACCGCTAAAAACGTTAGTCAAGGTAAGCTTGTCGCCTTGGTTAAGTTTATCGTAATCTTCAGCATTTTTAAAGGTTAAGGGCATTATGCCCGAATTTATAAGGTTTGCAATGTGAATACGGGCAAAGCTCTTGGTTATAACCGCACGAACACCCAAATACATAGGCACAAGAGCCGCGTGTTCACGGGATGAGCCCTGACCGTAGTTACTGCCGCCCACAATAATTGACCTGCCTAGTGCCTTTGCGCGTTCGGGGAAAGTGCTGTCACAAACTCCAAAACAGAAGTTTGAAAGGTGTGGTATATTAGAACGGTAAGGAAGAATTTTAGCACCTGCAGGCATAATATGGTCAGTTGTAATATTATCGCCAACCTTAAGCACCAATTCAGCCGAAAGAGTGTCTTCTTGAGGAATTGCTTCGGGGAATGGTTTGATATTAGGACCGCGCAAAACCTCCAAATCAGTAGCTTCGTCTTCACTTGCGGGGGCAATAACAGCGCTGTCATCTACCTTAAAACTTTCAGGCATTTTAATTTCAGGCATTTCGCCAAGCAAACGTGGGTCAGTTATATAACCTGTAAGCGCCGCAGCAACTGCAGTTTCAGGCGAAACGAGGTAAACACTCGCATCAGCAGTACCGCTTCGACCAATGAAGTTGCGGTTAAAGGTACGAAGTGAAACACCTGCCGAATTGGGCGAAAAGCCCATACCGATACAGGGACCGCAAGCACATTCAAGTACACGCGCACCTGAAGCCAAAATGTCGGATAATGCTCCGCAGTCAGCAAGCATTGTTAATACCTGCTTCGAACCGGGTGAAATTGAAAGACTAACACTTGGGTCAATAGTTTTGCCCTTTAAAAGTGCTGCAACCTTTAACATATCAAAAAGGGATGAGTTAGTGCAAGAGCCGATACAAACCTGGTCAACCTTTGTACCTTTAAGCGATTCAACAGTCACAATATTATCGGGGCTGTGAGGGCAAGCAATTAAAGGCTTTAATTCATTTAAGTCAATGTCAATAACCTTGTCGTAAACAGCGTCGGGGTCGCTTGAAAGTGGGATATAATCCTCACCTCTGCCCTCAGCTTCTAAAAACGCCTTGGTAACCTCGTCAGACGGAAAAATTGAGGTAGTAGCACCTAATTCAGTGCCCATATTGGTAATGGTTGCGCGTTCGGGTACTGACAAATATTTAATACCTTCGCCACCCCATTCAATTATAGCACCTACACCGCCTTTAACAGACAAAATGCGAAGAATTTCAAGGCTTATATCCTTCGCGGTAACAAAGGGATTTAATTTACCGATAAGATTAACCTTATACATTTTAGGCATTGTAATGTAGTAAGCGCCGCCGCCCATTGCAACCGCAACGTCAAGACCGCCTGCACCCATTGCAAGCATACCTATACCACCGCCTGTGGGGGTGTGACTATCAGAGCCGATAAGGGTTTTACCAGGCTTGCCAAAGCGTTCAAGGTGAACTTGGTGACAAATGCCGTTACCCGGACGTGAAAAATAAATGCCATGTTTTTTACAAACCGACTGAATATAACGGTGGTCGTCAGCATTTTCAAAGCCAGACTGCAAGGTATTATGGTCAATATATGCTACACTACGTTCGGTTTTAACCCTTTTAAGACCCATTGTTTCAAATTCGAGATACGCCATTGTACCTGTTGCGTCTTGGGTCAGGGTTTGGTCAATTTTTAATGCTACCTCTTGCCCTACGGTCATATCGCCGCTAATCATATGGGCTTTAATTATTTTTTGCGCTATTGTTAAACCCATTGTTATCTGTCCTTTCCTGCTATGTGGTTATAGGCATTTTTAACGTGCTTTGCTGTAAAGGCTTCAGCCGCATCAGCGTCACGGTTAATTATTGCGTTTAAAATTTCACGGTGCTCGTCTACCGATTCATTCGCGCGTGACTGACTTTGAAGCGATACCTTGCGGTATTTTTGCACCTTTTTATGAAGCGGTAAAAGTGTGTTATAAAACACGTGGCTACCGCTAATTTTATATAAAATTTCGTGAAAGCGGTTATCCATTAAACGAATTTGGTCGGCGTTTTGCTTTGAAAGATAAAATTCTTGAAGCTCTACTGCTGACTTTAGCTCGTTAATTTCATCATCAGTTGCATTTTCGGTAGCCATTCTTGCCGCCTTGGCTTCAAGTGATTCGCGGATAATATAAATATCACGTAAGTCCTCATCTGTTATACCAAGCACAAGCGAGCCTTTGCCTGTTTCAACAATCAAATGCTCCTGCATAAGACGGCGTAATGCTTCACGTATGGGAGTGCGACTTACACCTAAAATTTCGCAAAGATGGTTTTCAGTTAGAATGTCGCCACGCTGATATTTGCCGCTTAAAATATCGGTTTCAAGATGTTCAAACACTTGGTCCGCTAAAGATACTGTTTTATGTTCCATTTGAAAATCACCCCTATAGTCTTTTAAATTTACCGTTTGAAAGTTCTTCAATTTTACTTTCAAGTTCGAAATTAGAAAGTGCGGTTTGACGTCCGTCCTCATATTCAGCGTCAACCCATTCCTTAAGTTTAATAATAAGCGGGTCTTTTTTATCTAACGCATCATCGCCGCATAAGCGGTAGTTAGTGTTAATCCAATAAGCAATACCCGCAAGACCGCTTGTTTTACTAATTGTAACGGTCGCAGGGCGGTTTAAAATCTTTTCAGTGTCGAAAATATTGTAAATTTCTTGGTCCTTTAAAAGCCCGTCGGCATGAATACCTGCACGCGTAACGTTAAAGTTACGACCTGCAAATGGTGTCATAGGCGGAATATCATAGCCCATTTCGTTTTTAAAGTATTCAGCGATTTCAGTAATGGCGGTTGTATCCATACCGTCAAGCGAACCACGAAGTGACGCATATTCCATAATCATTGCTTCAAGTGGAATATTACCTGTTCTTTCGCCAATACCCAAAAGTGAGCAATTAACCGCACAGGCACCGTAAAGCCAAGCGGTAGAAGCGTTTGCAACAGCTTTATAAAAGTCATTATGACCGTGCCATTCAAGCATTTCGGAAGGCACGTCTGAATAATGCTGTAGACCGTAAATTATACCCGGTACACTTCGAGGTAATGCAACCTCGGGGTAAGGTACGCCGTAACCCATTGTGTCACAAGCACGAATTTTAACAGGTATACCTGCATCTTTGGACATTTTCATAAGCTCGTTTACGAAAGGTACTACGAAGCCGTAAAAATCGGCGCGGGTAATATCTTCAAGATGGCATCTCGGCATTACGCCCGCTTCAAAAGCTTCTGCAACCGCGGCAAGATATGTATCAAGCGCTTGCTTACGTGTCTTTTTAAGCTTTTTGAAAATATGATAGTCACTGCAGGAAACCAATATACCCGTTTCACGCACACCTAAATCCTTAACAAGCTTAAAGTCTTCCTTGCTTGCACGAATCCAAGTGGTAATTTCGGGGAATTTTAACCCTAATTCTTGGCACTTTTCCAAAGCTTCCCTGTCCTTTTTGCTGTAAACGAAGAATTCGGTCTGGCGGATAATTCCATAAGGTCCACCTAGTTTGGACATAAGTTTATATAAATCAACTATTTGCTTAACAGTGTATGGCTCAACCGATTGTTGACCGTCACGGAGTGATGTATCGGTTATCCAAATTTCCTCTGGCATACCCATAGGTACACGGCGGTGGTTAAAAGCAACCTTAGGTACAGAATCATAAGAATAAATATCGCGGTATAAATTCGGGTCAGCAACATCCTGAAGCTCGTATTTATATATTTTTTGTTCAAGTAAATTTGTCTTATTAGAAAGTTCCAGCAAATATCTCACCTCTTGTTTTTATGTATACAATTATACTCAAAAACAATGCTATTGTCAATAATTATGAAGTAAATATTCACTGTATTACAACAAAAAACCGCCAAATTTGGCGGTTTTAAAATTAAATATCCATTTTGTTTTGCAAATTATTAAATTCTTTCAAATATTCGGTATTAACGTTTACAATATAACGTTTTTTCTTTTGGGCATAATTTAATGTATTTCGTGTGCCGCCCGGCTTTCCGTCATACCACGTAACAACATAATCGCTGTTATCAACCATATATTTGTTACGGTTTTGGTAACATCCCGCGTGGTATTCCTTCGATAAAACTACGACCTCATCACAGGCAGATAAAACCGTTTCATAACGGGTTTTCCAGTCAGCCGAATATGATTTTTCCTGTTCCTCAAAAGGCACAACCGCAATCAGTTTAACAAGAGAGTGTTTATCCTTGAATTTTAGCACTGTTTCAGCGGCAATAATATCAAAACCCGATGCCATACCAGTATAAAATACGGCACATTCATCATCAATCAATGCTGAAATCGTAGTGGATAAATTGCGATATAGCACTTCAAAATCGGCATTTTCTTTTTTTAACTTAAACGGAAATTTCGAAGGTCGGTACCCCGAAAAACAGCACTTTTTAAAATCATTATCTATCAAAATATCACCGAATTATTTCTTTTTTATTATTTTTGGACAAATATCAGTCAAAACACACTCATTACATTTAGGGCTGCGTGCAATACAAACCTCCCTGCCGAAAAGCACACTGCGATGGCAAAAATCATTAGATTTATCAGGTGGTAATAACTTTCGCATCGCTTTTTCAACAGTTAATGGGTTGTCACTTTCCACAAGACCCAAACGGTTACAAAGGCGAATAAAATGAGTATCACAAACAACGGCGGGCTTTTTATAAATATCGCCAACCACTAAATTTGCGGTTTTTCTTCCTACACCTGAAAGGGTTGTAAGCTCTTCAATTGTGTCGGGTACATTACCGCCAAAATCTTCCATAATTTGCTGACCGATTTTCACTAAATCTTTAGCCTTTGTTTTATAAAGTCCACATGTTTTAATAAGTTCTTCCACCCTATTTATATCGGCATTTGCCATTTTTTCGGGGGTAGGAAATTCACGGAATAAATCAGGTGTTACCATATTAACGCGCTTATCGGTACATTGCGCTGACAAACGAGTAGCCACAAGCAACTGAAAAGCGTCAGTATATTCAAGTGAACAAATTGCGTCGGGGTATAGTTTTTCAAGGCGTAAAACCGCCTCGTTTGTTCTGTCTTTATTACGCATTTGCTGAAACCAACTTCATATCGCCCGACTTAATCCAACCAAGTTTTCTCATACCTTCGGCAATTGCAAGGGTTAAAACAGCAGGTAAAACAAAGTGCATAAGGACAATTTCTAAAAGCGTAATAATCGGTGAAACACCTGAAGCCACCATACTGTCATAAGCCATAAACTGACCGACTAAACCTGCTGAGCCCATACCTGAGCCAACAGGGTTACTTACCATTTTTAAGACAGCCGATGAAACTGGGCCCAAAATCGCGCTTGAAATAATTGCAGGCAACCAAATTAAAGGACGACGAACAATGTTAGGCATTTGTATCATAGAAGTGCCGATACCCTGCGCAATAAGACCGCCGAATTTGTTTTCACGGTAGCTTATTACTGCAAAGCCAACCATATTACAGCAGCAACCAATAGTCGCAGCACCTGCTGCAAGACCTGTAATACCCATTGAAATGCCAACAGCAGCCGACGAAATAGGCAATGTAAGTAAAATACCCATTACAACCGAAACAAGCATACCGCCTAAAATTGGGCTTTGCTCAACGTTAACATTTACAAGCTGACCTACCCATTTCATAAATGTTGAAATATAAGGTCCTACAAAGTAACCCGCAGCCGAACCTAATAAAATACAACAAATAGGGGTTACAATAATATCAACCTTGGTTTTACCCGAAACAAAATAACCGATTTCAATTGCAACGTAAGCCGCAATAAAAGCACCTAAAGGCTCTCCAGGTGCGCCCATTGCAAAAGCATCCTTGGCAACCGACGGGAAAGCGCCAACCATACCAGCAACCGATGCGGCAACTGTGGTTAAGGGTGATGCCTTTAATTTACAAGCAACGCCAACACCAATGCCTGCACCCGTAAGGGTTTTAGCAACACTACCCATAGCATTAAGGTATGCCCCAACCTGATTGTCGCCAATAATACTGGCAATCTGACAAATTATCGTACCAATAATAAGGGTCGAAAACAAGCCGTAAGCCATACCTGAAAGTCCGTCAATGAATAACCGGTTAAGATATTTTTTCATAACTACCAATCCTTTGTTTTAAAATTCTTTAACCCAATTATACAACTTTTAACTTTTTTTACAATAGTGTATATGCACAAAAATTTTGCAAAAAATAATTATTATTATATTTATGAGGTGATTATTTTGAAAACAATAGCCTTTTTTGACACCAAAAGCTATGACCGTGAAAGCTTTCAAAAATATTCGGGTGACGAGCTTAATTTTCGCTTTTTTGAAAACAAATTAAATGAAGACACAGTAAGCATGGCGGCTTGTTGTGATGCAGTATGTGTTTTTGTTAACGATAATATAACCCGCCGTGTCATTGAAAAGCTTGAAAATTATGGGGTTAAAATTATAGCTCTTCGTTGTGCAGGTTATAACAACGTTGACCTTAAATTTGCGCGTAACCGAATTAAAGTTGTTCGTGTACCCGCCTATTCCCCTTATGCCGTTGCCGAACACGCGATGGGTATGATTTTAATGCTTAACCGAAAACTGCATCGTGCATATATTCGCACACGTGACCATAACTTCTCACTTGATGCCTTAACAGGATTTGATTTAAATGGTAAAACCGTGGGTGTTATCGGTACGGGTAAAATAGGTCAAGTTTTTGCTGAAATTTGCAAGGGCTTTGGTATGAATATTATTGGCTATGACCCGTATGAGAATAAAGATTTTTGCGGTAAATACGTAAGTCTTGAAAGTCTATTATCACAGTCGGATATTATATCGCTACACTGCCCGCTAACCCACGAAAACAAATATTTAATTAACGATGAAACAATTGCAAAAATGAAAAAAGGTGCTTATATTATCAACACCTCGCGCGGTAAATTGGTTGATACACAGGCACTTATTACAGGCTTAAAAAATGGGCAAATAGGTGCGGCGGGGCTTGATGTTTACGAAGAAGAAACCGATCTGTTTTTTGAAGACTTTTCGGATGAAATAATAAGAGATGACACCTTAAGCAGTTTAATTTCAATGCCAAATGTTATTGTAACCTCTCACCAAGCATTTTTAACCAAAGAAGCGCTTTCTTCAATTGCCGAAACAACTGTTAAAAACCTTAATGATTTTTTTAAAACAGGAAAAAGTGAGAACGAAATTATAATTTAACTTGTTTTTATATGTCCGAAATGCTATAATACTTTTCGGTGATAAAAAATGACAAAAATATACCTTGTTCGCCATTGCGAAGCCTTGGGAAATCTTAGGCGTGTTTTTCAGGGCACAACCGATCTTGACATTACCGACCTTGGCGAAAAACAATTAGAAAAATTAAGTGAACGCTTTGACGGAATAAAGCTTGATAAAATTTATTCAAGCCCGCTTATTCGCGCATATAAAACGGCATTGGCAATTAAGGGCAACCGCGATATTGAAATTGAAATTTATAAGGACCTTTCTGAAATTGACGGCGGTATTATTGAGGGCAAGCCCTTTACCGATACTTTAGAAAAGGACCCTGTTCTTAAAGAAATTTGGTTAAACCACCCTGAAGATTTTGCCCCCGAGGGTGGCGAGCCAATGCGTGAATCCTATCAAAGAATTACAAATGCCTTTTGGGATATTGTTAACCAAAACAAAGGCAAAACCGTTGCCCTTGCTACACACGGGGGCATTATACGATGCCTTTTATGTAAATTGATTTATGACGATATTTCAAAGCTTATTACCGTCCCGTTATTTGACAATACCGCAGTTGGTTACATTGAAATTGATGACAGCAATAAAATTGAACTTAAGTTCATAAATGATTATTCGCATTTGCCTAGCGATATGCTTCGTTCATCAAGTCGCCCATCACTTTATACAATGAGGGATAATAAATGATTATAATGTCAGTTGATTTGGGTAAAGCCCGCACAGGTATTGCCGTTTCCGACAAGGGTGAAGGCTTTGCATTTCCCAAAACGGTTATTAACGAATATAACACCGAAAAATTGGTGCAAAAAATTGCAGACTTTGCAAAAGAATTAATGGCAGAGCAAATCGTTGTAGGGCTACCCAAAAATATGGACGGAACAATTGGTTGGCGAGCTGAGGAATGTAGCGAAATTGCAGCAAAAATTAAAGAAGCTACTTCCCTGCCTGTTGTTTTGTGGGATGAACGCTGCACAACAGTTTCGGCTCATACCGCGCTTAATTTTACCGATACACGCGGCAAAAAACGCAAAAATGTTGTTGATGCCGTTGCGGCGGTAATAATTTTAGAAGATTATTTGGCATTTAAAAAGAACAGGAAATAGTTTAAAACACGGTAGCTTTCTACCGTGTTTTTTGTTTGTTTAAATTATAGTTTATCGGGCTAACGCCCAATGCGTAATTCGTAATTATTGTACAAACCAAGCCTTCCCCAGCGGGGAAGGTGGCGCCGTTAGGCGACGGATGAGGAGAGCGATAAAGCACTTTTTTAACAATATCCTC
>JAGAPJ010000090.1 GCA_017623315.1 Clostridia bacterium
CTTGGTAACGGGCGCAAATCCCGTCGACTGCTACTAACACCTAAGGTGCTTTCGGTCGCCCTCATAAGTCCATTCACTTAACCCGAAGCTACGGCATTTCCACCCTCAGCCGTTCTCTAAAAGCCCGAAGAAAAGCTACTTACTCTTAATCATAGGTTTAAAATATTTTAACTTATATATTAGTTGTTTTGGAAGAAGCTCATAACGTCGTCATAAGTTTCGTCGTCGTCTTTAGTGTTGCTCATAAAAGATGTAAGAATATCACTCTTGTCTTCTTTCTTTTCGTCGCCAAGACCTGTGGCAACAACAGTTACACGAATAGTGTCTTCAATGCTTTCATCAAGCTGAGCACCCCAAATGATTGTTGCATCGGGATGAGCCATTTCGGAAATAATAGTAGAAGCAAGTTCAACTTCTTCAAGGCCAATATCAACAGAACCGGTGATGCTGATGATTACACCACGTGCATTTTCCATAGAGGTTTCGATAAGAGGACTTGAAATAGCAGCACGAGCAGCCTGTTCAGCCTTATCACGACCTGTAGCAACGCCAACACCCATGTGTGCATAGCCAGCGTCAGCCATAATTGACTTAACGTCAGCAAAGTCAAGGTTAACGAGAGCTGTAACGTTGATAAGCTCAGAAATGCTTTGAACACCCTGACGAAGAACATCGTCAGCAATGTCAAATGCGTTTTTGAATGTAATCTTTTCAGCTGAAACAAACTTAAGACGTTCGTTGGGGATAACGATTAAGCTGTCAACATATTCGCGTAAAGCAGCAATACCAGATTCAGCCTGTGTCATACGTTTTTTGCCTTCAAAAGCAAAGGGCTTGGTAACGATACCAACGGTAAGAATGCCAAGTTCCTTAGCGATAGAAGCAACAACAGGAGCCGCACCGGTACCTGTACCGCCGCCCATACCTGCGGTAATGAAAATCATATCAGCGTCGCGGATAGAAGCTGCAATTTCATCGCGTGATTCTTCAGCAGCAGCGTGACCGTTGTTGGGGTTGCCGCCTGCGCCCATGCCTGCAGTTGTTTTGTCACCAATTTGGAGTTTAACGTCTGCCTTAGATTTGATTAAAGCTGCTTTATCGGTATTGATTGCAACGAATTCAACACCCTTAACGCCAGCGTCAACCATGCGGTTTACAGCGTTTCCGCCGCCGCCGCCAACGCCAACGACTTTAATTTGTACTACGTTTTGGTCTTCTACGAATTCAAACATTTTTATTTCTCCTTGTATGTAAAATAAGCATAATTAGACTATTTGCATAATATATATAAATAATAACATAACATTTAGCAAATTTCAACACTTTTTATTACAATTTTGTTATTTTTTTATTTTGTGTTATTTTCAACAAAAGTTCCTTGCTTATTTTGGTCATTCCACATACTTAAATTTATGTCGCCCCTTTTATTTTCAGCAAGATTTTCGATTGAAACCTTTAAATGTTTAACTTTATTTTCTAAATAATTTTCGGTGCCAAAATTTACGTTAAATCTACCTTCAACACCTGCTTTAATTGTTATTTTGCTTGTAACATCTACGTAATCAATTTTAATATTATTATCCTCCAAGAGCTTAATGGTATTTTGAAGCATTTTATAAGATTTTTCATCTTCAAAAACAATTTCGCTACCAACCGTGCATTTAATTTTTGAAGCCTTAATTTCAAAAACACCGTCGGTTTTGTCGGTTACCTTTTCAAGCACCCAGCCCGCCTTACTTACGTTATAATAAGCACCGTTTTGCATAACGCAATAATGTGCCTTCGCATCAGTAACCTTAATATTTAACGTATCGGGCAAATTACGATTAAACTCTACCTTTTCAATAAATGGCAGCTTTGCCTTTAATAAATCAGCGGCATTTTTTTGACCAAATGTAAAAATATTATCACCTATTTTTATGCCACTGTTTGCGACAATTTCTTCACTTGTGTAAATTCTACTGCCGCTTGCGGAAATTTTAGTTATAGGGAAAAGCACCGTTAAACAAAGTATAACGGCAGTTATTACCAAAGCAATTATTGAAGCTATTAAGCCTGTTATAAGCCTTTTTTTACGAGCTTTTCTTTGACGGGCTTTGCGTTTTTCCAAAAACTCGTCACGTATGGGTTGGTTTTTCAAAAAATCATTCCTTAACATTAATATCGGCGCCAACGCTAGCCAAAACACCGACTATATTATCATAACCGCGATTAATATGTGATATATTAGTAATTTCGCTTTCACCCCGTGCCACAAGTGACGCTACAACAAGTGCCGCACCACCACGAAGGTCGGGGCAAACGCATTTAGCACCCGAAAGAGATTTAACACCCTCGATAACCGCAACCTTACCCTCGGTTTTAATATTAGCACCTAGTCGGTTTAATTCGTTAATAAAACGAAATCGATTTTCAAAAATATTTTCCACAAAAACTGTCGTACCCTGCGCTGTGGCAAGCATTGCAATTAGTAGCGGACCCGCATCTGTTGGAAAGGCAGGATAAACCAAGCTGCGAATTGTCGGCACACGGTATAGCCGTTTTGGTGAAGTGATTTTTAAGGATTTACCCTTAACCGATATGTCGCATCCGCTTTCACGAAAAGTGTGTAAAATTGAAACCATGTGCGACGGCATAATATTAGTAAGGGTCACTTCTCCACCCGTCACAGCAGCCGCCGACATATAGGTTGTCGCAACAATTCGGTCGGGTATTATTGTATGCGTTGTGCCATGAAGCTTATCGACACCGTGAATATAAACCGTGTCAGACCCACTACCATAAATTCGTGCACCTGCGCTGTTTAAAAAATCAGCAAGGTCGCTAATTTCAGGCTCCTTTGCCGCATTATGAATTACCGTAACACCCTTTGCTGTGGCAGCGGTTAAAATAATGTTTTCGGTAGCACCAACGCTTGGAAAGGTTAAATGAATTTCACACCCCAAAAGTCCATTTTCGGCATTACAGTTTAAAAAGCCGTGTTCTTCGGTGATTTCTACACCTAGCTTTTTAAGGGCAGATAAATGCAAATCAATTGGACGGGGGCCCAATTCGCACCCGCCCGGGCTTGATATTACAGCCCGTTTCATACGACCTAAAATACCGCCTAAAAATACAACCGAGGACCGCATTTCACGCATTAAACTTTCGGGAATTTCATAATAACTAATACTGCGACAGTCAACCGTTACGGTTTTATTGTTATAAGTAACTTTTGCGCCGAAATTTTGTAAAATTTTAATTGAAGTTTGAACATCGGACAGGTCAGGACAGTTATGTATAACACACTCGCCGTCGCATAACACTGCACCTGCCAAAACAGGCAACACGCTGTTTTTAGCACCCTGTACTGCAATTTCACCCGACAGCCTTTTTCCCCCGTTTACAATAATTTCAGCCAAATTAATGCACCCCACAAGTATAAATTATTTTACAACTTATACTATGCAAAAATGCAAAAAGGGTCACGATTTATTATATAAATCCATTAAAACTGCGTAAATTCTTTCATTAGCATCAATAATTGCGTTTTCGCGTGATGCTTTTTCCATTAAAGTAATTTTTTCTTTATCGGCTAAAAGTTCTTTAACAGTATTTATTATTTTTTCTTTGGTAAGGTCTTTTTCTTCAATAAGCTCGGCTGCGCCTGCGTTTTTAAGGGTCATACCGTTGTGATACTGATGGTTTTCAGCCACAAAGGGTGACGGGATTAAAACAGCCGCCTTACCGCAAGCCTGTATTTCACCTAATGTAATTGCGCCCGCCCTGCTTATAACCAAATCGGCAGCAGCCATACAAACGTCCATATCGGTGATATATTCACGAATTTCAATACCGCTGTGAAGCTTTACGTCCTCTAGGTTTTTAAGCATATCGCTATAACCCAGCTTGCCCGTTGCGTGAATATGGTAATAATTTTCGGTTGGATTATGCCACTTAATAAGCTCGCACACTGATTCGTTTAAGTGCTTTGCACCAAGCGAGCCACCGAAAGACAAAATTAAAGGACGGTTGTCCAATTTTAAAATTTTACGTGCTGTTGCTTTATCCATTGTAAGCAATTCACGTCTTATTGGATTACCCGTTATAATGGGCTTTTTATTAAGCTTTAAGTATTTTTCTGCTTCGGGCATTGCAAGCATTACACGGTCAGCTTTTGGCGCTAACATTTTGGTGGTAACACCGGGGAAAGCGTTTTGTTCGTGTATTGCGGTTTTAATTTTTAACTGCTGCGCCGCCTTAAGCACAGGACCGCTTACGTAACCGCCTGTACCTACTACCAAATCGGGTTTAATTTCCTTTAAAAGCTTTTTAGCCTTAACATTTGAAGTCACTGCCAACTTTGCGGCATTTATGTTATGAGCAATACCCTTAATGTTTAATTTGCGTGAAAAACCCGAAACCTTGACGGGATAAAAAGCATAGCCCTTTTCGGGTACAAGCTTTGCTTCAAGCTTATCGGGTGTACCGATATAATATATTTCAGCGTCGGGATGGTTTAATTTAATATAATCAGCAATCGCTAAAGCAGGATTAATATGCCCTGCTGTGCCACCGCCCGCAAATAAAATTTTCATAAAAAATTCCCCTTTAGGTTTTTTCAAGATTTGTGCTGCGTGAAATTGACAGCACAATACCCATTTCGGCAAGTAGAATTAACAGTGACGTACCGCCATAACTGAAAAACGGCAAGCTGATACCCGTATTTGGAATTGTATTTGTAACAACCCAAATATTTAAAAGTGCCTGAAGACCAACTTGGAAGGTAAGGCCAATAGCCATTAATGAACCAAATTTATCCTTAGCGCGCATAGCAATTGTAAAACCACGCCAAATAAGTAAGCAAAATAGTATAATAATAACCATTGCGCCTATAAGACCTAACTCTTCACATACGATGGAGAAAATGAAGTCGTTATGAGGCTCGGGCACCCAAAGGTGCTTTTGACGGGACTGACCGATACCGCGCCCCCAAATACCGCCTGAGCCAATAGCTAAAAGTGACTGAATAGTTTGGAAGCCCTTACCCGACGGGTCAAGCCAAGGATTAAGCCAATACTGTATACGGTCGGAAGCATAACCGATGGCACCGGTAACAATTAACGCCGCAACACCTACAACACCAATACCTAAACCACCGATAATATATCTTTTAGCAAGTCCGCCACAAATAAGTAAAACAATGCCAAGGCAAAATACTAATACCGTTGCGGAAAGATGTGGCTCTAAAACAATTAACACACACGGAATTGCAATCAGTCCAATTAGAAACGCCACAAAGCCAAATTTTTCCATAAGCTTATAATTTGCTGCAATAAGGGAAGCTAACAATAAAATCACCGCAAATTTGGCAAGCTCGGACGGTTGCAAATTTATTGGACCAACTACAAGCCACCGCTTAACGTCCATACCTTTAAGCATTGGGGGCATAGCTAATAAGAAGCCAAGCACACCCATAATTAAAGCATAAAACAACCAAGCAAATTTACGATAAAAATGGTAATTTATAGTTGAAACAAACAGCATAAAAGCTACGCCCACAACCGCAAAAATTGCCTGACGTGAAATAAACTTATAACTGTTGCCATAATTTTCGTACGAATAAGCATAACTGGCTGAAAAAAGCATTACAAGACCAATTGTTAAAATAATTAATACTAAAGATAAAAAGGTGATATCCATTTTACCGTCAGTATTGAAAAAAGAAACCTTTTTCCTTGACTTTTGCATGAAATATCACCTCTTAAAATTTAAATTATAATGAAAAGATAATAGGCAAAACCGCTAATACTGAGCCGATTAAAGCCACAAATGAAAAAACTAAAACAATTTTATCCTCAGACCAGCCGCATTTTTCAAAATGGTGATGAATAGGTGCCATTTTAAAGATGCGTTTTTTAGTCTTTTTATAGTAAGCCACCTGAATAATATCAGAAAGCGCTTCGATTAAGTAAACAATACCTGCAAGTAATAACAATACAGGGCGACCAATACCAAATGAGAAAGCAACAACCATACCACCAAGGAACATTGAGCCTGTGTCACCCATAAATACCTTTGCAGGATGTGCATTCCAACAAATAAAGCCAACGAGTGCGCCAGCTAATGCGGCGGTAAGTACATTGATGTTAGCAAGGTTTAAAAAGCCTGCTGCCATCATAAAACCGCAAGACACAACAAGCGTTACGCTTGAAGCCAAACCATCTATACCATCAGTAAGGTTAACGGCATTTGTAAAGCCGTAAATAAACATTAAAGCAATTGGCCAAAATATAAGACCAAAACCACTTACAATTGACACGTCACCAATGAAGGGAATATAGGTTGTTCTCATTCCCGAAATTGCAAGTACGGTAAGGTACAACGCCGAAACAAGTAACTGCATAAAGGTTTTTTGTCGGGCTGTTAGACCTAAATTTCGTTTTTTTACAACCTTAATATAGTCGTCAAAAAAGCCGATAGCACCCATACAAAGTGCCAAAGCAAGACCAGCTATAAGGGCAGTTAGGCGGAATTTATCCTTACAGTCAAAAAAGAAGGGCTTTTCAAAAATTGCCGCATAAGCGAAACCGAAAGCAATGGATATTAAGACACCTGCTATAAACATTACACCGCCCATTGTGGGTGTGCCCTGCTTTTCCTTATGCCAATTAGGACCTATTTCTAAAATAGTTTGCCCAAATTTAAGCTTTCTTAAATAAGGAATTACAATATAGCCCGAAAGAGCCGTTACTGCAAATGCGATTACCGCAACAATAAGGGAAGTAAAATCCATAATTTTCAAACCTCTTTTAAGATAACGCTTGTTTTACAATCTCGCGTTCATCAAAATGTATTTTTTCTTTGCCTATGATTTGGTAGGTTTCGTGTCCTTTACCTGCAAGTACTATTATATCATCTTTTTCCGCAATTGAAAGAGCAAATTTTATGGCATCTGCACGATTTTCAATAATTTTGTGCGGCTTTGTAGGTAAAACACCCTTTATAATGTCCGAAATAACTGCTTTTGGGTCTTCAGTACGAGGATTATCGCTTGTAACAATTACGTAATCGGCATATATTGAAGCAATTTCACCCATAGCCGCTCTTTTGGTTTTATCACGGTCACCGCCACAGCCAAACAGTACTATTAAACGGTTTTTTGGACATTCCTTAAAGGTTTTAAGTATGTTCTTTAAACCATCGGGCGTGTGAGCATAATCAATTATAACTGTAAAATCCCCCGTATTGCTTAAAACCTCTGCCCTACCCTTAACACCGCTAAATTCTTTAAGTGCCGAAATTATGGTATCGCGTTCTATATTTAAATAATCGGCTACTGCAACAGCACAAAGTGAATTATATACTGAAAATTTACCGGGTACATTAACTTTAATATGCTCGATTTTATCGGTTAAAAGCTTATATTCGGCAAAGGTGGGCTGTAAATTTAATGACTTTGCAATATATTCGGCATTATTTTCCAAGGAAATAGAGGTTTTATTGCACGATATTTCATTATAAAGCCGTTTGCCATATTCGTTATCAATATTAATCACAGCATTATTGCACATATTAAAAAGCCTTTTCTTTGCAAGGTAATAGCTTTCCATATCATTGTGATAGTCAAGGTGGTCCTGCGTAAGATTTGTAAAAACAGCCGCATTAAATTTAAGACCGTCTACCCTTCCCATATCTAACGCGTGGGACGAAACCTCCATAATCGCATATTCGCAACCCTTATCACGCATTATAGCAAATAAACGGTTAAGCTCAAACGCGTTTGGAGTTGTATTAACAGTGGGCATCATCTCGCCGCAAATAACGTTTTGAATGGTACCGATGACACCAACCTTTTTATCTGCGGCTTCTAGAATTTCTTTAATTAAATAAGTAATTGTTGTTTTGCCGTTAGTACCCGTAACACCTATCAGCTTTAAGCTGTCGGCAGGGTTATTAAACCAATTAGCCGACATTTCACAAAAAGCACTAACGGTATTTTCAACAATGATTTGATTTTTAAAATTTGTTTTATTTTGTACAACCAGCGCAACAGCGCCATTTCTAACGGCATCCGCCCTGTATTGCGGATTGTTATGGATATCTACAAAAACAAAACCGTCCTGTACCTTAGTAGAATTATCGGTAATACCCATAACCTCTAACTGCCCAATGTGTTCATCACAGGCAATTATAGTGCCAAGTTTCATTGTTGCCTCCTAACTTAGTCAACCGCGGTCTCGTCGCGGAAGTATACTGTTACAATTGTACCAACTTCAACCTCGGTGCCTGCTGACACGCTCTGACTGTATGCCTTTAGACCCGATATTGCAATATTACCCGAAAATTCGATGTTAATTCCTAGCTTTGCTGCCGTTGTATTCACTTCAGTAGCTGTATAACCTGTAAAGTTTGGAACAGTAACCTTTGCTGAATCGGTTTTTTCGGTGTAAAGAATTACTACACCGCCTGTTGAAACCTTTTTACCGACTTCAGGTAACTGACGGATAATCTTATCGCCACCGCCTACAATTTTATATTCAAGCTTTGCGCCCATAACCTTTGCTTTGGCTTCATCTACCGAAAGTCCAACCGCGTCGGGTACGTCAATTGCCAGCTTTTTAATTTCCTCTTCAGTATAGCTTGGTTCGTAGCCAAGATATGGTAAAACGTCAGCCATAATTTTTGCATTAACAGGTGCCGAAATTACACCACCGTAGTAATTAGAGCCTTTAGGCTCGTCAAGCATTACCAAAACGGCAATTTCAGGGTTATCGATGGGGGCAACCGTCATGCAAGAGCTTATATACAAATATGTGTCGCCTGTTGCCTGAATTTTTGAAACCTTTTGTGAAGTACCGGTTTTAGCACCAATTTTATAACCTGGTACAAGCGAGTTTTTAGCACCGTTTAATGCAACAAAGCCCATAAGCTCGCGCATTGTATCAGACGTGGTTTTAGAAATAACCTGTCGCTTATAGGTCGTTGTGGTTGTGCTTACCACCTTATTATTTTGGTCAACCGTTTTTGAAACAAGATGCGGTTGAACAAGGTAACCTCCGTTAACAGCAGCAGAAACTGCCGCCATCATTTGTATTGGAGTTACGTTAAAGGTTTGACCGAAAGATGAAGATGCAAGCTCAACAACACCCATATTTTCTTGCTTATGATAGGTTGAACGTGATTCACCGGGCAGGTCAATACCCGTTTTTTCAGCAAAGCCGAAAGCCTTGAAATATTTTGAAAAGGTATTAACACCGACTAACTGACCAATGGTAATAAAAGCAGGGTTACAGGAGTTTGCAATAGCCTGATGGAGACTTTGGGTACCGTGACCCCAAGTGCGCCAGCAACCGTAACGCTGACCCGCGACACTTATATGACCATTACAGTAAAAGGTGTTATTTTTATTTACTAGATTTTCCTCAATTGCAATTGCGGCGGTAACTACCTTGAAAACCGAACCCGGTTCGTACGAATCGGAAATTACCTTATTACGCCATTGACGGTTTAAAAGCTCGTTTCGAAGCGTACTTTTTTTAGTATCATCGGTTTCAGCATCTACTTTAGCCTGGTCTGTTGTAGAAAGCACGAAAGGCTCGTTAGGGTTAAAGTCACCCTTAACCGCCATAGCAAGAATTGCTCCTGTTTTAACGTTCATAACCACGGCGGCGCCACGTTCGGCAACCTTGTTTTGCTCAATTGCAGTTTGTAAATACTTTTCGGCCGTGTACTGAATATATGAATCCAAGGTTAAAACAAGTGAATTACCCTTTACCGCTTCTTCTACCTTTTCATAGGTGAATGGCATATCGGTACCAAGGGCGTTTTTAGCGGCAACGACACGACCCGCAATACCTGTAAGCTCGTTATCGTAATAGCTTTCAATACCTGAAAGCCCCTGTTCATCAGACCCTACAAAGCCCAAAACAACCGACGCGAGACTGTCATTAGGATAATAACGCTTTGTGGTTTCGTCAAGACCGATATATTTTGTAAGCTTATTATCGGTAATAAACTTACGCACCTTATCTGCTACTGATTTTTCAATTTTTTTCTTGACAATAACGTAATAGGAATTTTTATCGGTATTATTATAAACCGTTTCGTAATCAACCTCTAAAATTTCGCTAAGACCCTTTGCAATGGTTTCACGCACTGCGTCACGTTCGTCAGCCTTTTTGATTTTTTTAATAGCATTTGGTGTGATATATACAGTCCATGCAGTCGAGCTTGTTGCCAAAACCTGCATATTACGGTCGTAAATATCACCGCGAGGTGCTGTTACAAGGCTGTCGTAAAGCTGTTGCTCGGAAGCCTTAGTTTGATATTCTTCGCCCTTAATAATCATTATGTTTACAAGACTTGCACCCGAAACACCCGAAAGCGCAACAATTACAATTAGCATTATTATAAAAATTCGTTTTATCATCAATTTACCGGGTTTTACGGTCATTTGCGCTTCCCTCTTTTCTAAAATAAACTATCTTTTATATACCCGAATACGAGAGCCGACTTTTTTCAGCTCTCGTACCCATATAAAGTATATTAAATTTTATAAAAAATATTACTCAGCCAAAAGCAACTTGCCATCAGCAGTTTTTGCAGTATTTGTATTATTCACCTTAATATAGGTTACGTCTTCCTTATCAGGCTTTTTCATACCAAGCTGTACTGCTTCAAGCTCCAAATTAGCATAAGAAATTCTTCTTTGAAGTTCTACCTCTAAAACGGTTTTTTCGCTGTCAAGCTCGGCAATTGCTGCCTTAACATCGTTAATCTCAGCCTTAACCTCATTAATTTTTAAGCGTATTGCCAAATTACAGCAAATAGCTGAAAGTGAAATAACAGTTATCATTACAACTGAAACTGCGGGAGAAAGACGGCGGGCTGCTGCGCGGCGTTTTGCCTTTGCTTTTTTGTCAGCCTTAGGCATTACAACGATATTATCCTTAGGCTGTGCCTTTTTTTCAGGCTTGGGCATAAACATTTCAAAATCATAAGCCAAGCTGTCATTATAATACTTAATGTTATTCATAATCCTTCTCCTTTCCTTTAGTTTTTGACAATTACACGCAATTTAGAACTGCGACTACGGGGATTATTTTCAAGCTCTTCCTTTGAAGGCTCAATCGGTTTTTTATAAAGCAAGTGACCGCGTGGCGTTTTACCGCAAATACAAACAGGACAGTCTGGCGGACAGGTACAGCCTGTACAATATCCCTTAAAGCGAAGCTTAACCATTCTATCCTCTAACGAATGGAAGGTTATTATTGCTAAAACGCCGTCCTTATTTAAGAGATTGAAGGCAACATCAAGTGCTTCGTTTAAACGGTCAAGCTCGGCGTTAACGGCAATGCGTATTGCCTGAAAGCATTTTCTTGCTGGGTGACCGTCACGGCGTGCCGCTGCGGGATAAGCCGCCGCAATTATTTCAGCCAACTGCATGGTGGTTGTAATTCTTTGTTTTTGTCTTTCGCTTACGATTCTATCGGCAATTTTGCGTGAAAACTTTTCTTCACCAAAGCGCCAAAAAATGTCTGCAAGTTCGGTTGCGGTGAAATCATTTACGATATCCTCAGCTGAAAGACCGCTTTGACTCATTCGCATATCAAGGCGTGATTCCTTATGATAAGAAAAACCGCGTTCGGCTGTGTCAAGCTGATAAGAAGAAACGCCCAAGTCAAGCAAGATTCCGTCCACACCGCTAATGCCTTCATTTTCGCAAACCTTGTCCATATTAGCAAAATTGCTTTTAATAACCCTTGCGGGAAGACCCTTGAGTCTTTCGCTAGCTACCATAATAGCGTCAGGGTCTTGGTCTAGTGCTAAAAGCAAGCCACTATTTAAACGTTTTGCAATTTCCTTTGAATGACCCGCACCACCTGCAGTACCGTCAATATAAATGCCGTCAGGCTTAATGCAAAGAGCTTCAATAGTTTCGTTAAGTAAAACTGAAATATGATTAAATTCCATAATTAGAAGTTAAGCTCCTCAACAATTGAAGCAATTGCTTCGGGTGTGTATTTGCTGTTTTCTTTAGCCCACAATTCAGTATTCCAAATTTCAAGGTTGGAAGCCATACCAATGATATGTGCTTCATCACCTAACATTGAATATTCACGAAGGCTTGCAGGTATTAAAATTCTTCCCTGACTATCAAAGCCAATGGTAAAGGTGCCGTCGTATAAGAAACGCTTAACATCGTTTGATTTTGTATTAGGAAGTGTGCTTATTTGCTCAACAAGCTTGTCCCATTCTTCTTTAGAATAAACGCAAAGACAACGCTTACCGAAAATGCTGCGGCAAATAAAGAATTCTTCGCCCAATTCCTCACGAAGCTTTGCAGGAATGAAAACCCTGCCCTTTTTATCGATATTATGTTGATAGCCACCAAAAAGCACGGATTTTCACCTCTTTTTTCACCACTTTAATGCACTTTTATGGATTTTAGCTCCACTTTGCACCACTACAATGCTATTATACTACCCAAATTTGTAAAAATCAAGTGTTTTTTACTGATTTTATAAATTTTTTGATATTTTTTAAAAAACAAAAAAGCAAGGAGAATTTTCACTCTCCTTGCTCCTTAAAAGCGTTATTCTAATGTTTTAAAATGGAATTTTTCATCATTATAACTGCATAAAACCTTATCCCCTGTTTTTATGCTACCGTCCAAAATCTTTTCGCTTAAAGCGTCCTCAATTTTGTTTTGAATTTCACGTCGTAATGGGCGTGCACCATAAACTGCATCAAAACCAATTTGAGCCAACGCCGATTTCACTGAATTGTCAAACGAAATTTCAATATCAATTGCCCTTGTGCGTTGCTTTAAATTTTCAAGCATTTTTTCGGCAATTAATTCTATTTGAGACTTTGTAAGCTTTGAAAAAACAATGATATCATCCACACGGTTTATAAATTCAGGACGGAATGCATTTTTAAGCTCAGCTAAAACCGATGCCTTAATATCCTTATTTTCATCACCATCACCCTGTGAAAAACCAAAGCTTACGCGCTTGTCGGTTATAAGACGGGCACCGATATTAGATGTCATAATAATAACCGTGTTTTTAAAATCAACCCGTCTTCCCTGCGAATCGGTCAAAATGCCGTCTTCAAGAATTTGTAAAAGAATGTTGAATACGTCGTGGTGAGCTTTTTCAATTTCGTCAAACAAAATTACCGAATAGGGATTTCTTCTAACCTTTTCGGTAAGCTGTCCGCCCTCCTCAAAGCCAACGTAACCGGGTGGCGAGCCGACAAGACGTGAAACTGTATGCTTTTCCATATATTCCGACATATCAAGCCTTATCATCATATTTTCATTACCAAACATTGCTGCCGCTAATGCCTTGCAAAGCTCGGTTTTGCCGACGCCTGTGGGACCCAAGAATATAAACGAGCCGATAGGACGCTTGGGGTCCTTAAGACCGACGCGCCCACGCCTAATTGCCTTTGCAACTGCGGTTACTGCTTCATCCTGTCCAACAATTCTTGCGTGAAGCTCATCCTCCATACGCAAAAGCCTTGCACTTTCCTCTTCGGTAAGCTGTGAAACAGGCACACCCGTCCAGCTTGAAACAATTTCGGCAATTTCCTTTTCAGTAACGCTACCGTTAACCTTTGCGGTTTCCTTGCGCCAATTTTCTTTTTCAGCTTCAAGCTCGGCTCTAAGTTTTAAAACATCGTCACGCAAGGCGGCGGCACGTTCAAAGCCCTGCGAAGCAATTGCCTCTTCCTTTTCAGCTTCGGTTTCACTTACCTTTTGTTCAAGCTCTTTAATTTTTTCGGGCACTGTTGAAGCCGCAAGTCGCACACGGGATGCCGCTTCATCGATAAGGTCAATTGCCTTGTCGGGTAAATAGCGGTCACTTATATAACGTGACGACAGCTTAACCGCCGATATAACTGCACTGTCGGTGATAGAAACCTTATGGTGCGCTTCATATTTATCACGTATACCTTTTAATATAAGTATACTATCCTCTTCTGAAGGCTCGTTAACAGTTACAGGCTGAAAACGGCGTTCAAGAGCGGAATCCTTTTCAATATTTTTGCGGTATTCCGAAAGGGTTGTAGCACCGATTAATTGAAATTCGCCACGCGCAAGCGACGGCTTTAAAATATTCGCCGCATCGGTTGATCCTTCAGCTGATCCAGCACCGATAATTGTGTGAATTTCATCAATAAACACAATTACATCGTCACTTTTGGTAACCTCTTCAATTACCGCCTTAATTCTTTCTTCAAAGTCGCCACGGTATTTAGTACCCGCAACCATACCTGTTAAATCAAGCGAAAATATCCTTTTATTTAAAAGAATTTCGGGCACGTTACCGTCAACAATTTGTTGTGCCAAGCCTTCAATAATTGCAGTTTTACCTACACCTGGCTCACCCACAAGACAGGGGTTGTTTTTTGTACGACGGCACAAAATCTGTATTACCCGCTGGACTTCGTCGAATCTTCCAATTACAGGGTCAATTTTGCCGTTTTTGGCTTCTTCGGTTAAATCACGTCCATATTTTGAAAGGGTTGGGGTTTTATCCTCTTTAGGTGCTTTGCTTGCCTTTTCGGTTTTAGTGTTAATATCAAGCCCTATCGCCTCCAAAAGCTCACGTGTAAGGTTTGCAACGTCAACACCCAAATCGTTTAAAAAGCGAATTGCAAAGTTGTCGCCCTCGCCTAAAATGCCAAGCAAAATATGCTCACTACCGACAAATTGCTTACCGTTTGAAGCTTTGCTTGAAAGTGCAATTTCAAGCACCTGTTTTGCACGTGGAGTAAAAAAATCGGGAGACAAGCGTGTTCTTGTGCCACAGCCAATTTGGCTGCGCATCAATTCTTCAACTGCGTCAGCCGTAACACCGTGCTTTTCAAGCACCGTAAAAGCCACGCCGCCGCCCACACGTAAAAGGCCCAAAAGCAAATGCTCGCTTCCGACGTAGGTGTGTCCTAACAGCTCAGCCGAATTTATTGCCTGATTTAAGCCTTCGTTACCTTTGGCGGTAAAGCCTTTAAAATTATATTTCATTTATATCGCCTCGCTTAAAGAAGCAGTTCCCTTACCATAGCAGCGCGGCTTGTGTCACGGTCGGCGGCATCCATTGCGCCTTTAGCCTGCATAAGCATAAAAGGTTGTGCTTCTATTAAAATTTTAATTGGTGAGCATTCCTTATTAATTATGCCCATACTTTTTCCCAATTTAACACGGGATATTAAATTTATCATTTCCTCACTTGATAATATTCGTGCGTTTTGAAGCGTTCCCATTGCACGCCAACAAATATCTTCAAGCTTTATAATATCTAAATTTTGCCTTGCTTGTTTTTCCTTTTCAATTAGCTGTGTTGTAATTACCAAAAGGTTTTCTAATGCGCTGTTTTCGCTTATACCAAGAGTGATTTGGTTTGAAACCTGATAAAGCGATGCAAGGGATTTCGAGCCCTCGCCATACATACCGCGTACAGTAAAGCCAATTTTGCTTATTGAATCAATAAGTCCGTTAATTTCACCGCTGTTTTCAAGCGCAGGTAAATGAAGCATTACCGAAGCACGAAGCCCTGTGCCCAAATTTGTTGGACATTCGGTTAAATAGCCTAAATCCTTATTAAACGCAAAGTGAAGCGTATCGCACAAAAGGGTGTCAACACTTTCAGCAAGGTCGTAAGCTTTTTTAAGGTCAAGCCCTGCGTTTATAACCTGTATGCGCAAGTGATCCTCTTCGCCTATCATAATACTTATGCTTTCATCCTGTGATAATATGATGCCGCATTCCTCGGTTTTGGCGGCAAATTCAGGGCTGATAATATGTCTTTCAACCATAGCATAACGCTGAATCTCAGGTATGTCACACATATTAATATATTTAAGGCTTTTTGAAAAGGGTGTATTGCTGTTTAAAATTGCGTCTTTAACACGGTTATTAAGCTCACGTCTATCATCAGCGGTCATTCGGTTAGGAAAAGGAAGCCCCTCTATATTGCGGGCTAAACGGATGCGACAGCTTACCGCAATATCATTTTGCGCGGCTTTATCAATATACCATCTGCTCATTTTAAATCCCCTTCCATTTCCTTAATTTTGTCACGAAGCTTTGCGGCCTGTTCATACTTTTCTTCGGCCACCATTCGTGTTAATTCCTGCCGTAATTCTTCCACCGTTTTTTCCTTGGGTTTTACAATAAGCGGTGCGCGGTTTGGAATTTTACCTGTGTGGTGTGTTGCGCCGTGTACCCTTTTAAGATAAGGTAAAATTTCTTCCTTAAATGTGTTATAGCATTCGCCACAGCCCATTTTACCGCTGTGTGCAATATCCGAAAAGGTTGCACCGCATACCCGACAGGTCTTTTGGTTTTGAAGTCTAGGAGACGCCATATCGCCAAGCATTGATGCTAACATTCCTGTAATAGAATTTGAAGCGTAACCGTTTTTTGCCGCACAGGCGCTACATAAATTATATTCCCTTACAATACCGTTAACAACGGTTTTGATATGAGTAGTTGCGTGATTTTTTCCACATTTTTCACAAAGCATTTTATACTACCTCCTATATCTGTGTCATAAGCATTTGCTTTAAAATTACCGCACGAATTACATCCTTATGCTGTGGTGGTATATTCTGCATAACGGTGTTTGAAACCGCCGCGCCCATAACCTTTGCAATTTCGGTTGTGATAATTCCATTTTCGATGCAGTTTTCTAAAAGCACACGGGCAGAAAGTGCGTCTATCCTATCACCGACAGCATTAATAATATGCATCAGCGCCGAGGAATGATTCATAACCACACGCTTAATTCTTATATATCCCCCACCGCCGCGCTGACTTTCAATAATATAACCGTGTTCAGGCGTAAAGCGTGAGGACAAAACGTAATTAATTTGACTTGGTGCACAACCCATTAAACTTGCAAATTCGTTTCGCTGAATTTCGGCTGTGTGCACCTCTGATTCATTTAACATTCGTATAATTTCTTTTGTTATTAAATCACTTAATCTCATAACATCACCTAAAACATATTTGACCTTTCCTGACTATTATTATACACAAAAGTCAGGAAAAGTCAAATACTTTTTAAAAATTATTTTTGTAACACCATTTTATATTTGACATAGTATGTAACGAAAACCAAAAAGGAGGTTAGCGAATATGTGTAATAATAACGGTTGTACCTGGATTATCATCTTAATCCTCATCCTCTTCTGCTGCGGCGGTTGTGGTAACAACGGTTGGGGCGGCAATGGTTGTGGCTGTGACAACGGTTGCGGTAACGGTTGCTGCTAATAGTAAGAAATCGGTGCTCAAATGAGCACCGATTTTTTATTTCCATTAAATTTTAAAAAGCAAATCACCATAGCTTGGGTAAGGCCAATAATCTGACGGTACCACAGTTTCAGCACTGTCGGCATATTTGCGAATATCCGCCATAAGCTTTAAAATTACGTCACGATATTCTTTTGATTTTTCCATAATATCTTTTGAACGTTCAGCCGATGCAACCGCCATTTTAAGTGCCGATGAAAGACTGAAAAGTTCCTTATTGCAAGCAGTCAAACGGCTTAAAAGCTCGTATTCCACACTGCTGTCAATACGAATAGCATTTTTATTATTAATTGCCTCACACAAATGGTTTGAATAGGTTGCAATTGCAGGAATTACGTCACGGTTTATCATACCAAGAAGGGTTAATGCTTCAATATGTATAACCTTGGTGTAATTTTCTAAAATAATATCTACACGTGAATTAATTTCAGCGCGGTTAAAAACACCGTGGCGTTCAAACAATGCAATATTTTCTTCGGTTTTAAGAAGCGGTAAAGCATCTACTGTACTGCGAAGATTTAGAAGTCCGCGTTTATCGGCTTCCTTTTCCCATTCGGCTGAATAACCATCACCGTTAAAGATAATACGCTTGTGATTATCCATAACCTCTTTAACAATTGCGTTAACTTCAGCGCTAACGTCAGCCGCATTTTCAAGACGTGCGGCATACTTTTCGAACACATCGGCAACCATTGTATTCATCATAACATTGGTGTCAGATATAGACGAAGCCGAGCCAAGCATACGGAATTCAAACTTATTACCTGTAAAAGCAAAGGGTGATGTACGGTTACGGTCGGCATTATCCTTTTTGAATTCAGGTATAATTTCAGCACCCATCTTCATCTTTACCCTTTCGGCATTGTCGTGGTGACAGCCGTTTGCAATTGAGCAAAGCATATCTGTAAGCTCTTCCCCAAGAAAGATTGAAATAATTGCAGGGGGCGCTTCGTGACCGCCAAGTCGGTGGTCGTTACCTGCGGTCGCAACCGCAATGCGAAGCAAATCCTGATGCTTGTCCACTGCCTCAATAACAGCGGCAAGGGTAATTAAAAACAGCTTGTTTTCGCTAGGGTTTTTACCAGCCTTTAAGAAGTTAATACCCGTATCGGTAGAAACCGACCAGTTATTATGCTTACCGCTTCCGTTAACACCGTCGTAGGGCTTTTCATGCAAAAGACATACAAGACCGTGGCGAAGCGCAGTTTTCTTCATAAATTCCATTGTAAGCTGATTATGGTCAGCCGCAATATTAGTGGTTGTAAAAATAGGTGCCAATTCGTGCTGTGAGGGTGCGGCTTCGTTATGCTCGGTTTTAGCAAGTACTCCAAGACGCCAAAGCTCACGGTCGAGTTCTCGCATAAATGCGGCAACGCGGGGCTTTAAAACACCAAAATAATGGTCATCCATTTCCTGTCCCTTGGGTGGCATAGAGCCAATAAGAGTGCGACCGCAATAAATAAGGTCGGGGCGTTTATCGTAAAGATTTTTATCGACAAGGAAATATTCCTGTTCGGGACCAACGGTAGTGGTAGTACGCTTAACCTCATCATAGCCTAAAGCCCTAACAACGCGAAGTGCCTGTTTGTTAATAGCCTCCATACTGCGAAGCAAGGGGGTTTTTTGGTCAAGCGCTTCACCTGAATAGGAGCAAAACGCGGTAGGAATACAAAGGGTTTCATCCTTAATAAAAGCGTAAGAGCTAGGGTCCCACGCGGTGTATCCACGTGCTTCAAAGGTTGCACGCAAACCACCCGACGGGAAGGATGAAGCGTCAGGCTCGCCCTTAATAAGTTCCTTCCCCGAAAATTCCATAATAATATGACCGTCTTCAGTTGGGGAAATGAAGCCATCATGCTTTTCGGCAGTAATACCCGTTAGGGGTTGGAACCAATGGGTGTAATGGGTTGCACCCTTTTCAATCGCCCATTCCTTCATGGCAAAAGCAACAGTATCGGCAATACTGCTGTCAAGTGACTTACCTTCTTTAATTGTACTTTTTAACATTTCATATGTATCGGCAGGCAAACGTTCCTTCATAACCGAATCGTTAAAAACGTTTGTGCCAAAAAGTTCATAGATTTTTTCCAAAGGTTATTCCCCCAAAGTAGATATATAATAAATATACTTTATAAGAAGCAATTTGTCAATTATTAGTTAATATTTTAACGTCTTTTGCTATATCATCCATAAAATCTGTCCAAAAATAGCAGTCGGGCATTTTTAAATTGGTTTTGCTTTCGTTAATAATTGTATTAAAAAAATCCGCCTCTACCCCTTGCTGTGACATCTTTTTAAATATAGCGGTTATTACCTTTTCTCTCAATTCATAGTCCCCGCTTGCTGAAAGTAGCTCTACTACTTGATTTCCTGTATATCTTAAGGTTTCGGCATCTATCATAAGGTTTATGCCTTCAAAATAATCGCATATTTCAGCTATAACGTTGTAATTAACTTTGGCTGTATAATCGACAGGATACCCCGTTTCTTCAATATTTTCACGGTTAAGAATTACAGTTACCGACGAATTTTCAAAATCAAAATATGTGTAAACACTTTTTGTACCAAAAATAAACATAACCCCTTTGTTATCAGGTGTTTGAGTATAATACGGCACAGATTCTACATTATTTTCAACCTTTATGTCATGACTATCAATATAATAATAACCAAGTCCAACAAACAAAACCAAACACCAACCGCTTATTACAAAGGTTTTCAAGAAAATTTTAAAGCTAGACACAAAAATCACCAGTTTAATTATTCCCGAAAAAGTAAAAAATAAGCACCCGAATTTAACGGGTGCTTAAAATTTTATTCGGTAATTTCTGTGGGCTTGTTGTCCATAATTGCGATAAACTCATTACCGTCAATTTTTTCTTTTTCAAATAAAACCTTTGCGGTTTCGTGAAGCTTTGACATATTGTTTTTAAGAATTTCAATAGCTTTATTGTACTGTGTCATAACAATAGCTTCAATTTCGTCATCAATTAATGCAGCAGTCTTTTCGGAATAGTTAGGTGTAGACGAAAAATCACGGCCGAGGAATACCTCGTTATTGTCGTTACCGTATTTTACTAGACCTAACTTTTCACTCATACCAAAGCGAGTAACAATTGAACGGGCAATATCGGTAGCTCGTTCAATATCGTTAGATGCGCCTGTGCAAATATCGTTTTGGGTAAGCTGTTCAGCCGCACGACCACCAAGTAGTGAACAAATTTGTTCTAAAAGCTGACTGCGTGAAGTATGTCCCTTTTCCTCTTCGGTGGGTAAATACATTGTATAACCAGCCGCCATACCACGACGGATAATAGAAATTTGATGAACGGGGTCTTGAGTTGGCAAGAAGTAAGAAACAACGGCGTGACCTGCTTCGTGATAAGCAGTAACCATTTTATCCTTATCGCTTACAATGTGTGATTTCTTTTCAGCGCCCATTACAACCTTAATGGTAGCTTCCTCAATTTCAGACTGGGTAATTGCCTTTTTACCACGGCGAACTGCCAATAGGGCTGATTCGTTAAGAAGATTTGCCAAATCGGCGCCTGTAAAGCCCGAGGTTGATTTGGCGATTGTTTTAAGGCTTACATCAGGACCTAGGGGCTTACCGCGCGAATGAACCTTTAAGATTTCTTCACGGCCCTTTGTATCGGGGTAATTAACCATAATTTGACGGTCAAAACGTCCGGGGCGTAAAAGTGCTTTATCCAATACGTCAGGGCGGTTAGTAGCCGCCATAATAATTACACCTTCGTTATCGCCAAAGCCGTCCATTTCAACAAGCAATTGGTTTAAGGTTTGTTCACGTTCATCGTGACCGCCGCCAAGGCCTGTACCACGTTGACGGCCAACAGCATCAATTTCATCGATAAATACAATAGCAGGGGCTTCCTTTTTGGCCTGTGCAAACAAATCACGCACACGTGAAGCACCTACACCTACGAACATTTCCACAAAGTCAGAGCCAGAAATTGAGAAAAACGGAACACCTGCTTCGCCTGCAACAGCACGTGCCAACAAGGTTTTACCTGTACCGGGAGGGCCCATTAAAAGCACACCGCGGGGGATTTTTGCGCCCATTTCGTTAAAGCGTGCAGGATTTTTAAGGAAGTCAACAATTTCTGCCATTTCTTCCTTTTCTTCATCGGCGCCCGCAACATCGGCAAAGGTAGTTTTACGCTTACCTGTATCCTTGCGGGCACGTGATTTACCAAAGCTCATGGTTTTATCGGCACCCATAGTGTCGCCCATCTTTTTAAATAACAAAAAGCCTAAAACACCCATAAAGCCTACCATTAAAATTATGGGCAAGAAGGACGCTAACCAAGCTCCGCTGTCGCCACGTTCATAATGGTATTTAATTTTTTGGTCTTCGTTTTTAGCATTTTGGTTGATTTCCTCAACTGCCTCATGTACATCATACCAAAACATTTGGGTATCAGCAATTGTAAAGCGGTACTTTTGACCGTCCTCGCGGAGTGTATAGGTAAGCTGACCGCTGTAATTGTTGAGCTCGTATGCTGAAACCTTATTCTCTTTAATAAGCTCGACAATTTGGTAATACTTTTTTTCGGCTGTGTTTTTGTTTAAAAATGAAATTGTGGCAACCGTTGCAATAAGAATAAGCGGTATACCCAAATACAAAAACACGTTTTTAAAATTCTTCTTCAAAGATATTCTCCTTAAACTAATTATTCAGAGTAAATTTTAGGTGAAAGCACACCTACATAACTCAAATTTCTATAATTTTCGTTGTAATCAAGACCGTAACCAATAACAAATTCGTTAGGAATTGATTTGCCGATATATTCGGCAGTAATGTCTACCTTGCGGTTTTCAGGTTTATCAAGGAAGGTGCATATTTTAACACTTGCAGGGTTTCTTGCAATTAAAACGTTTTTAAGGTAAGAAAGCGTAAGACCCGAATCCAAAATATCCTCAACTATAAGTATGTCACGACCTTCGGGATTTATATCCAAATCCTTTTTAAAGGACACACTACCTGTGGTTTGCGTGCCAGAATAGGATGAAACCGACATAAAATCAATCTGACATTGGAGGTCGATATTTTTTATAAGGTCAGCCAAAAATGGAACGCTTCCCTTTAAAATACCTACAACCAAAAGGTTTTTATCCTTATAATCTTCAGTAATTTGTGCGCCTAAGCGCTTGCAAATTTGTTTGATTTCTTCCTCGTCAATTAAGACCTTTTCTAAAAAATCCTTTTCCATAAAATCCCCTTTATTCAATAACGCCCGCACGTACTTCCATGACGTTTTTACTGTTACTATTAGGTGCGCATCTTTGTGAAACACCCATACCGTAAACCCAAATAACACCCTCATCATCAGCAATTACGGGAATACTGTCGCGAATGGCAATGTCCACCTTATTTTCAGTAAAAAGCTTATTTAAGGTTTTTGTGCATCCGCGGTTTTTAAGGCGGATAGAGTCCCTCTCTTTTCTAGTGCGGATTATAGGCTTGCCAATTATTTTATCACAGTCAATTAAATTAATTGATAATAAATTGTTAATTTTTTCTACTTTTATTAGTTCGGCGTAAAATTCGGTATTTTTTACAATTTCATCACAGAAAATGACCAAAACGCCATTTTTAACCTCACCGTAAAAACCACAAGGCAAGCTGATTTTACCACCGTTTTTGCAAATATCATAAAGCGCGTTTACATGCAAATAATCAAGTTGTAATTCGCTTTCAACCGTTTCGGTATATTTTATTATAACCCTTTTAGCAACAGCCATTGGCAAATTGATAATACTTTCACACAACAAGCCGTCGTCACTTACCGATTTAAACAAGGCTTCATTAGTAAAAAATTCAAGTGCCTCGTTATCCTCACGTAAAATGTCGGTTGCACGGACAATCGCATCCTCAAGCGAGGGATTAATTTCCTTTAAGGTGGTTACAACATTGTGCCTAATTTTATTGCGGGTGTAATCGTCGGTTAAATTTGTGCTGTCGGTAACGTACGAAAGACTGTTATCAATACAGTATTTTTCAATATCGTACCTACTGCAAAAAATTAGCGGTCTTATAAAATTATCCCTTTTAGGCGGTATTCCCGAGAGTCCCTTTGTACCGCTTCCCCTTGTTAAATTAAATAAAAGGGTTTCGGTATTATCGCTTGCGGTGTGTGCCGTCGCAATAAGCCCGTCAGCATTACGACTTAAAAATTCATAACGTACCTCACGGGCGCACAGTTCAAGACTTTGACCTTTTTCCTTGGCAAGTGACGGGATATCCACCGTTTCGCAAACAATAGGAATATCAAATTTTAAGCAAAACCACTTTACAAAGGCTTCGTCACGGTCAGCCTCATTACCACGAATACCGTGGTTTAAATGAGCCGCCTTAACCGTAATTGAAAGCTTATCACGAAGTTTCCACAATGCGTGTAAAAGGGCAACCGAATCCGCCCCGCCCGAAAGTGCTACCGTTACAGTATCACCTTTATTTATTAGCGAAAAGCGTTCAATAGCGTTTAATACTTTTTCTAACATTATCTATAACTATCCAAAGACGTAAAGCGGGTAAACTGACCGTTCCAATAAAGGTCAATACTGCCAATTTCACCGTGACGGTTTTTAGCCACGATACATTCGGCTTTGTTGGGGTCACCCTTGTCCTCGTCGTCCTTCTTTTCGTTGTCGTAATATTTTTCACGGTAAAGAAACATTACAATATCTGCATCCTGTTCGATAGAGCCCGATTCACGAAGGTCTGCGAGCGCAGGCTTGTGTGAACCACCCTTACTTTCAGTACCACGTGATAGCTGAGCACAAACGAGAAGCGGTATTTTAAGGTCCTTAGCCATGATTTTAAGGTTACGTGTAATTTCAGATACTTCTTGAACACGGTTTTCGGTACGCTTAGCTGATTTCATAAGACCCAAATAGTCAACAACAACCAAGTCAACCTTTTTCATTCTAAGAAGCTTTGCCTTCATTTCTTGAACGGTAATACCTGAGGTTTCGTCTAAATAAATAGGTGCCTTTGAAAGCACATCGCCCGCTTGGGCTAATCTTGTCCACTCATCAGGGTCAAGCTCACCCGTGCGAAGCTTTGCACTTGGAATGCCCGCTTCACTTGAAAGCAAACGCTGCGCTAACTGATCACGTGACATTTCAAGTGAGAAGAAGCAAACGGTTTTCTTTTGGTCAACCGCAACGTTGCGTGCAATATTAAGTGCAAACGCAGTTTTACCCATACCGGGACGGGCACCCAAAATTAAAAGGTCAGACTTATTAAGACCTGTAATCATTCTGTCAAGCTCACCAAGACCGGTAGGGATACCGATATAATCGCTACGGGTTTCAGGGTTTGATATATTATTCAAACGAGTATAGGTCTCGTTTTCAATAACGCTTTTAATATGGGTAAGACCGCTTACTTCCCTACCTTGACGAATATCATAAATCTTTTGTTCGGCAGCGCTTATAAGCTTGTCGGCATCCTCGCTATCCTCGTTAATATCCTTAATAATGCTTTGTGCAGCAGTCATTAAAGCGCGCGCATAATAGCGGTCACGCACAATTGCAGCGTATGTAAGCACATTAGCCGAAGTTGGTACGGTTTGTACCAACTGGGTTAAATATGCCTTTCCGCCCGCATCGTCATAAACACCGTTTTTCTTTAGCTTTTCCAAAAGCGAAACAAAGTCAATCGTTTGGCTTAGTTCATACATTGCCGCCAAGGTTTTATAAATTTCCTTATGCTGCGGAATATAGAAAAAGTCGCTTTTCATATTAACGGCAATATCATTAAAGCAAGCAGGGTCAATAATAATTGAACCTAACACCGCTTGTTCTGCTTCAACCGAATATGGAAGTCTTACACCATCCAAATCGTAAATAAGTTTATTTTCAGCCATATTATTCAGTAACCTTTACAGTAATTTTTGCGCTGATTCCTTGATATAACTTAATTTCTGCGGTATATTCACCAAAGTTTTTAATATCGGCAACCGACATTTTCTTTTTGTCAATTTCAATGCCTAATTTGTTTTTAATTTCGGCGGCAATTTCCTTTGAGGTTACCGAGCCGAAAAGCTTACCGTTTGAGCCTGCCTTAGCTTTAATAACAACTTCCTTACCGTTTAAAGCCTTTGCGGTAGCATTAGCGGCGTTGATTTCCTCTTGCTTGTGGTGTGCTGCTGCCTGTTCACGGTTTTTAAGCTCGTTTAAAGCGGCATTATCAGCTTCAACAGCTAATCTTTTAGGAAACAAAAAGTTTCTTGCATATCCGTCAGAAACGTTGCAAAGCTCACCCTTTTTACCGTGACCCTTTACGTCTTGAAGTAAAACAACCTTCATAATAATTCTCCTTTAAACTTCCATAATAATGGGTAATACCATAGGACTGCGTTTTGTTTTTGTGAACAAAAATTTTGAGACACCGTCCTTAATTTTGTTTTTAATTGTTGACCAGTCACGAATGTTTTGATACTGGCAACGGTCTAAAATATCCCAAACCAAATCGCTTATTTCCTGTATAAGCTCTTCCGATTCCTTCATATAAATAAACCCGCGCGAAACAATATCAGGACCTGCTACGATTTCGCGTGTAACGGCATCAATTGTAACACCTACAATAATAATACCGCCATCCGATAAAAGCTTACGGTCACGAAGCACAATGCTTCCAACGTCACCGACGCCAAGACCGTCAACCATTACCCTGCCCGCAGTAACAACCTCTTTACATTTTGCAGCTTTTTGTGAAAGTTCAATAACTGAGCCGTTTTGAGCAATAACGGTATTCTCCTTGGGAATACCCATAAGCTGTGCCAATTCAGCGTGCTTCATAAGGTGCTTTTGCTCACCGTGAAGTGGTATAAAATATTGGGGCTTAACAATACTCATAATAAGCTTTAATTCCTCGGCGCAGGCGTGACCCGAAACATGCACATCATACATTCTTTCGTAAACCACGTTAGCGCCGCGCTTCATAAGCTCGTTAATAACCTTTGTAACAAGCTTTTCGTTACCGGGAATTGGTGTTGCGGAAATAATTATCATATCCCCGGGTGCAATTTCAACTTGACGGTGGTCTGAAAACGCCATTCTGTGAAGAGCTGACAAGGGCTCACCCTGACTGCCTGTTGTAACAATTACGACCTGACCGGGTGTATAGTTTTTAATTGCTTCAATTTCGATTAAAACATTTTTAGGAACCTTTAAATAGCCAAGCTCTTCCGCTACCGATACAACATTTAACATACTTCTGCCCGAAACGGCAACCTTACGGTTACAACGTGCGGCTTCATCAATAATTTGCTGTATGCGGTGAATATTTGAAGAAAAGGTAGCAACTATAATTCGTTTGCCCTCTGCCTTGGCAAAAAGATTTGAAAAAGAACCGCCGACCAGCCTTTCACTTGCTGTAAAGCCAGGGCGTTCAGCGTTGGTAGAATCAGCAAGTAATGCCAAAACACCTTCCTTGCCAAGCTCGGCAAAACGGGCAATATCAATAACCTGGTCATCAATCGGGGTGGTATCAATTTTAAAGTCACCTGTGTGAACAACAGTACCGCCTGCACACTTAATTGCAAATGCAGCCGCGTCGGGAATGGAATGGTTTACGTGAATAAATTCAACCGTAAATTTACCAAGTTTTACAATACTGCCTGCTTTTACAACGTTAAGGTTTGCACTTTCCAAAAGCTTGTGTTCGCGAAGCTTTCCTTCAATAAGACCAATAGTTAATCGCGTTGCATAAATAGGAACATTAAAATTCCTTAAAAGGTAAGGTATTGCACCGATATGGTCCTCGTGTCCGTGAGTGACAACCAAGCCCTTAATTTTATCCCTGTTTTCAAGCACATAGGTAAAGTCGGGTATAACAATGTCAATACCGGGCATATCTTCATCGGGAAACGACATACCGCAGTCAACTAAAAACATATCCCCGTCATATTCATAAAGGGTTATATTCTTGCCAATTTCACCTAAACCGCCAAGTGGAATGATTTTAATCGGTTTTTTATTAATCCTTTTATTATTTTGCGGTTTGTTATTTTTAACGTCTTTTTGGGGCACATTTTTCTTGAGCGCCGTTTGTTTTTGTGTCTGGCTTTTTTGTGTATTCTTGTTTTGAGTCTTATTGTTCGGTTTTTTTGTGTATTTCTTAGACTCTTTATTTTCAGCCATCAATTTACCTCCATATAATTTTTTATGTAAATGCGCCTTCTCACAGCGCAAAAGATTTAAAATAAGTCATATTATCCCTTATACTTATATCTCATAACATTTTACTATCTTACCCGCCCTGTGTCAAGTGCAATAATAATATTATTATATATATTTTCCAAATTTATGCAAAAAAGACCGCCTAATTAAAGGCGGTCAAATTTTTAAATGTTTTTTAAATATTCATCAATTGCTTTTGCGGCGGTTTTACCTGCACCCATAGCACTGATAACGGTTGCGGCACCGGTAACGGCGTCACCGCCCGCATATACACCCTTAAGAGATGTTAACGCGGTTTCTTCATCAACTATAATACCACCGTATTTATTAACCTCCAGCCCATTTGTAGTATCCTTAATTAATGGGTTAGGCGAGGTACCGATAGACATAATTACGCAGTCGGTCATAATTTCGTATTCGCTGTTTGGAATTTTAACAGGTCTAGCCCTGCCCGATTCATCAGGTTCGGAAAGCTCCATTCTGTCACAAACAATACCGCTTACCCAACCGTTTTCATCTCCGTTAATTTTTACGGGATTTGTAAGCATTGCAAAGTTAATACCTTCTTCCTTTGCATGATGTACCTCTTCCAAACGGGCTGGCAATTCCTTTTCGGTACGGCGGTAAACAATAGTAACCTCACTACCAAGTCGCTTTGCAGTACGTGCAGCGTCCATAGCAACGTTACCGCCCCCCACAACAACCGTGTGCTTCGCCTTCATAATCGGGGTGTCGCTTCCCTCTTTATATGCTTTCATAAGGTTATTTCGTGTTAAAAATTCGTTTGCCGAATAAACACCGTTTAAGGATTCACCCTCGATGTTCATAAACCTTGGAAGTCCTGCACCGGAGCCAACAAAAACAGCCTTAAAGCCTGCCTCAAAAAGTTCCTCAATTGTAAGGGTTTTGCCGATAACAACGTTAGTTTGCAAATCAACACCGAGTGCAATTAAAGCGTCAACTTCTTTTTGTACAATTGCTTTGGGCAAACGAAATTCAGGGATACCGTAAACAAGCACACCGCCTGCAGTATGTAAGGCTTCAAAAACGGTTACCTCATAGCCTTTTTTAGCAAGCTCGCCCGCACAGGTAAGACCTGACGGACCCGAACCTATAACCGCAACCTTTATACCGTTACTTTCGGGTTTTTTTAGTGTTTCGGTGCAATGTGCATTGTGCCAGTCAGCCACAAAGCGTTCAAGACGGCCAATGCCAACGCTTTCGCCCTTTATTCCGCGTATACAACGTTCCTCACACTGCTTTTCTTGCGGACAAACACGACCGCAAACAGCAGGCAAGGATGAAGACTGATAAATTACTTGATATGCGCCTTCAAAATCCCCTTCCTTTACCTTTGCGATAAATTCGGGAATATGAATATTAACAGGACAGCCCGCAACACAGGGTGCGTTTTTACAATTGAGACAACGAAGCGCTTCATCTATTGCAGTTTCTTCACTATAGCCTAAAGCAACCTCGTTAAAATTCGTTGCACGAATTATCGCGTCCTGAGTGGGCATTTCATTTCGTTTTAAAGACATATTTGCAGCCATTATTTTGCTTCCTTTTTAAACAAATTACAAGTATTTTCATAAGCATGGCGTTCAAAATCACGGTATGTAGTGCCACGCTTCATAGCCTCGTCAAAATCAATTAAAAAACCGTCAAAGTCAGGGCCGTCAACACAAGCAAATTTGGTAACGCCGCCAACGGTCAAACGACAACCGCCGCACATACCTGTGCCGTCAATCATAATAGGATTCATAGAAACGGTTGTGGGGATATTATAAGGCTTTGTTGTTGCAACAACAAACTTCATCATAATAAGCGGACCGACGGTTATTACCTCATCATATACAATACCGTTTTCAAGTGCTTCCTTTAGCGGCATTGTAACGTTACCCTTTATACCGTATGAGCCATCATCGGTTGTAACAACAAGCTTGTCTGAAGCGGCCTTAAATTCTTCTTCTAAAATAAGCAAATCTTTATTTCTAAAGCCAATTATTGAGTCAACCTCGGCACCCATTTCCTTAAGCTTTTGAGCGATAGGAAGCGCAATAGCGCAACCTACACCGCCGCCGATTATACAAACCTTTTTAAGTCCGTCTACCTTGGTTGCTTTACCCAAAGGGCCAACAAAATCACTTATGTAATCACCAACGTTTTTTTGGTTTAATTTATTTGTTGTACCGCCAACGATTTGAAAAATAATTTTAACTAAACCTTTTTCGCGGTCATAGCCTGCGACAGTAAGCGGTATTCTTTCACCCTCACTATCTACACGTAAAATTATAAACTGACCAGGCTCGGCTTTTTTTGCCACCAAGGGCGCTTCAATTTCCATTTGTGTTACAAACGGATTAAGAACTTTTTTACTTGCAATTTTATACAATTTTTTCACCTGTTTTAGTAATTTTTGTAACTGTTAAAAGGTCGTTTTCGACCTTAAATTCAATATGATATTTTGAAAATTCAAAAGCATAAATGCGGTTAGAATCATTCTGATAATGCGGCCTTGGGTCACCCTCTAAAACCGCAACTGTTTTTTCGTAATCTTCACCCAAAATAGCACAAAATTCTTGTGGTATATTAACCTTTAAATTATCATTTAAAACCTTGTCCGAAAAACCGCCCGAAGCATCGGTGTGACAATCGGTATACGGAATATACGGCTTAATATCGTAAATTGGTGTACCGTCTAATAAATCGGCGCCCAAAACATATATTTCACCGTCTTCAATTTTTAAAATTTCAACACTTGAAAGGCCGATTGGATTTGGTCTATAAGGCGAGCGCGTAGCAAACACCCCCACCCTTTTATTACCGCCCAATCGCGGTGGACGTACAGTTGGTGACCATTCGGTTTTGTCAACCTCACTAAAACCCCATATAAGCCATAAGTGAGAAAAATCCTCAAGTCCGCGAAGGGCGTCAAGGTTTTTATATTTTTCTTCAAAAACAATTTTACCCACAGTATCCACCAAGCCGCTTTGACGCGGTATGCCGAATTTTGTGGGAAAATCAGTCCTTATTTTTGCAATAATTTTAAGTTCATTCATAAATTAAAATTTGTAGTTTTTAATATAATCTTCCCATTCGGGCTTTTCGTTATCAGCAAGCGCATTATATTCTTCGAAAACAATTTCCATAACCTTGTTATAAGCCTTTTTTGTTTTAAAGTAAGCAGTAACAACAATTAAAGACATGGCAACAGCGCAAATTGCTAAAATAGCAAGAGGGGCTAAGTGACGCCAATAGAAATTAAGTTTAATACCGCCTGCAACTGTGTCATCAGACATCAATTTCATAAAAATTAACAAAAGTCCTGTTGCAGAGCCTAAGTTTATAGCACCAAAAATTGAAGCAATAATAAGATTATCGTTAAACTTTGACATAATTAGTGCACCGATCAATAAAACAACACATACTGCAACAGCAATAACATTGCCTGCATTACCGCTAAAATGCGCGTTATCGGTCATAGCAATAAGCATACCGAGAATGTAAAACAAATTCATAACGTTGCCAAAAATAAAGGCAACAACGTAAAAAAATTTAAAAGTATTATAAAGCTTACCATCTTTTTCGGGATAGCTTATACCCTCTTTAACTTGCTTTTCGCGTGCGCGTTTTAAAATATTATCGTAAAAAATCATAATCCTTCTCCAAAAAAGTTTTTTACATTATACTACCAATTTTTAAAGTTGACAAGTGCTATTTTGCAATTATAATGGATAATGTATGTAAATTTATGTAATTTGGTGATAAAAATGGCAAAGTTAAACATAGTTATGGTCGAGCCTGAAATTCCGCAAAACACAGGCAACGTTGCACGTACCTGCGCCGCAACGGGTGCTCGACTTCATTTAGTCGGTCCTATGGGCTTTAAAATTGATGATAAAAAGCTCAAACGTGCAGGGCTTGATTATTGGCAATATCTTGATATTACTTATTACGATTCACTTGACGATTTTTTCGAAAAGAACGAGGGCGAATTTTACTATTTCACAACTAAAGGTCGCCACGTTCACAGCGATGTTGATTATCCCGATAACTGCTATCTTTTATTTGGCAAGGAAACCAGGGGTCTTCCAGAGGAGTTGCTTATTAAACACCCCGATAAATGCGTAAGAATTCCAATGGAGGGCGAAATAAGAAGTCTTAATCTTTCTAATTCAGTTGCAATAGCAACTTATGAGGTTTTAAGACAGTGGAATTACCCTGCACTTCAAAATTTCGGTCAATTACACAATTATCGTTGGGAAGACATTTAAAATTTCTACATATAAATATTTAAATAAATATTGAAAAAAGAGAAATTTGTGGTAAAATAGTAATTGTAAAAATTTTAACAAACTTTGAAAGGATTGTTTTAAATGAGTGCACTTAACAAAAAAACAGTTGACGACATTAATGTAAAAGGCCAAAAGGTCCTTGTTCGTTGCGACTTTAACGTTCCGCTTAAAAACGGCGTTATTACCGACGAAAACCGCATTAATGCTGCTCTCCCCACTATTGAAAAATTAATTGCTGACGGCGGCAAGGTTATTCTTTGCTCACACCTTGGTAAGCCCAAGGGCGAACCCAAGCCTGAGCTTTCATTAGCTCCTGTTGCTAAACGCCTTTCTGAAAAGCTTGGTAAAGAGGTTGTTTTCGCTGCTGATGATTGCGTTGTAGGTGAAAATGCAAAGGCTGCTGTTGCTAATATGAAGGATGGCGACGTTGTTCTTTTACAAAACACTCGCTACCGTGCTGAAGAAACCAAGAACGGTGAAGCATTATCCGCTGAGCTTGGCGAATTGGCTGACATTTTTGTAAACGATGCTTTCGGTACTGCACACCGTGCACACTGCTCAACCGTTGGCGTTGTTTCTCATGTTAAGGAAGCTGTTGCAGGCTACCTTATCGGTAAAGAACTTAAATACCTCGGCAACGCTGTTGAAACCCCTGTTCGTCCCTTCGTTTGCATCTTGGGCGGCGCTAAGGTTGACAGCAAGCTTCCTGTTATTGAAAACCTTTTAACCAAGGCTGATACCCTTATCATCGGCGGCGGTATGGCTTATACATTCCTCGCTACTAAGGGCTACACTGTTGGTACTTCACTTATCGACGAAACCAAGATTGATTATTGCCGTGATATGATGGCTAAAGCAGAAGAAAAGGGCGTTAAGATTTTACTTCCTATCGACTGCACCATCACTAAGGAATTCCCCGACCCCATCGATGCTGAAATTGAAATTTCGGTTGTTGATGCTGACAAGATTCCTGCTGATATGATGAGCCTTGACATCGGCACAAAGACTGCTGCTCTTTATGCTGAAGAGGTTAAGAATGCTAAGACTGTTGTTTGGAACGGACCTATGGGCGTATTTGAAAACCCCATTTTAGCTAAGGGCACAATGGCTGTTGCACAGGCTATGGCTGATACTGATGCTGTTACCGTTATCGGCGGTGGCGACTCGGCAGCTGCAGTTAACATTATGGGCTTTGGCGACAAGATGACCCACATTTCTACCGGTGGCGGCGCTTCTCTTGAATTCCTTGAAGGTAAAGAGCTTCCCGGTATTGCAGCACTCAACGATAAATAATCTTTAATTTGTAGGGCGGCAACGCCCTACATTTATGTAAAAAGGAGTTTTTAAAAATGAATAAAGCTAAAAGACAAGCTGTTATCGCAGGTAACTGGAAAATGAACAAAACCCCAACTGAAGCTGCAGCACTTATTAACGAAATGAAGCCTTTAGTTGCCGATGCTGACTGCAAGGTTGTTCTTTGTGTTCCCTTTATTGATATCCCTGCTGCTGTAGAAGCTGCAAAGGGTAGTAACATTGAAATTGGCGCTGAAAACGTTCACTTTAAGGCTTCAGGCGCTTACACAGGCGAAATTTCAGCTGAAATGCTCGTAGAAGCAGGTGTTAAGTACGTTGTTGTAGGTCACAGCGAAAGAAGACAGTACTTTGGCGAAACCGACCAAACCGTTAACCTTCGTACCCTTGCTGCTGTTAATGCAGGTCTTACCGCAATCGTTTGTGTTGGTGAAACCCTTGAACAGCGTGAGCTTGGCTACACTGAAACCTTGCTTAAATTCCAAACTAAAATGGCTCTTACCAACGTAAGTGCCGACCAGCTTAAAAACATTATTATTGCTTACGAGCCCGTTTGGGCTATCGGCACAGGCGTTACTGCTACTGCTGAACAGGCTGACGAAGGCAACGGCTATGTTCGTGAAGCTATTGCTGAGGTTTACGGCAAAGACGTTGCTGAAACCGTTACAATTCAGTACGGCGGTTCTATGAACGCTAAAAACGCTGACGAATTGGTTGCTAAGGTAAACGTTGACGGCGGTCTTATCGGCGGCGCTTCACTTAAGGCTGAAGATTTCTCTGTTATCGTTAAAGCTGCTTCTAAATAATTTTAAGGTGATATTATAATGAAAAAACCTATTGTTTTATGTATTATGGACGGCTTCGGATTTAATCCCGAAGTAAACGGTAACGCTATTAAAGCGGCGGCTACTCCCCGTCTTGATAACATTTTTGCTTCCTGTCCCACAACCGAAATTGGTGCATCAGGTATGGACGTTGGTCTTCCCGATGGTCAAATGGGCAACAGCGAGGTTGGTCACACCAACATTGGCGCAGGCCGTGTTGTTTATCAGGAGCTTACCCGAATCACAAAATCAATTGCTGACGGTGATTTCTTTACAAACGAAGCATTTTTAAACGCAGTTGCTAACTGCAAAAAGAATAACAGCGCTTTACACCTTATGGGCCTTTTGTCCGACGGTGGCGTTCATTCTCATATTGAGCATTTATACGCTTTAGTTGAGCTTGCAAAACGCAACGGTCTTGACCGTGTTTACATTCACGCTTTGCTTGACGGCCGTGATGTTCCACCTTCAAGCGCTGCTGATTTTATTGATGCTTTAAACGCTAAGCTTCAGGAAATCGGTTGCGGTAAGCTTGCAACCGTTTTAGGCCGTTTTTACGGTATGGACCGTGACAACCGTTGGGATCGTGTAAACAAGGCTTATGCCGCTTTAGTTTACGGCGAAGGCATTAAAACAGATGATGCCGCTGCCGCTGTAAGATATTCTTACACACAAATTGATGAAGATGGCAAAAATATTACTGACGAATTTGTGCTTCCCACCGTTGTTGAAGGCACTGAAAGAATTAAGTCGGGCGACAGTATGATTTTCTTTAACTTCCGCCCCGACCGCGCACGTGAAATTACCCGCACATTTGTTGATGATGAATTTACAGGCTTTGAACGTATTGGCGGTAAGCTTAATCTTTATTACGTTTGTATGACACAATACGACGCTTCAATGCCTAACGTTGAGGTTGCTTTCAAGCCTCAGTCACTAGTTAATACTCTTGGTGAATACTTAAGTGTTAAGGGTCTAAGTCAGCTTCGTATTGCCGAAACCGAAAAATATGCCCATGTAACCTTTTTCTTTAACGGCGGCCGTGAGGTTATGTTCGAAGGTGAGGACAGAATTCTTGTTAACTCACCCAAGGTTGCAACCTATGATTTACAGCCGGAAATGAGCGCAAATGAAGTTTGCGACAAGGTTTGTGAGGCTATTGAAACAGGCAAGTACGACGTTGTTATTTTAAACTTTGCAAACTGCGATATGGTTGGTCACACAGGCTTCTTTGATGCCGCTGTAAAGGCTGTTGAAACAGTTGACACTTGCGTTGGTCGTGTTCAGGATAGTGTTCTTAAAATGGGCGGCGTAATGCTTCTTACAGCCGACCACGGTAATGCTGATAAAATGCTCGATACCGACGGCTCGCCCTTTACCGCGCACACCACCTTCCCCGTTCCCTTTGCTGTAATCGGTCACGATTGTGAGTTAAGAAACGGCGGTAAGCTCTGCGATATTTCACCAACAATAATTAAGCTTTTAGGTTTAGAACAACCTAAAGAAATGACCGGTGAATCAATAATTAAATAAATTAAAAAGCCGATGAAATTCATCGGCTTTTTTGTTTTAATTTTTTACATTTTTCGCAATTTTTACCTATAATAAATTTTAATACTCTTCACACAATAATATTGCAAACGCAAAAAATATTTATAGGAGAGTATTTAAAATGGCTAAGCATGTAGTTCCCGAAGCTAAGGACGCACTCAACCGCTTCAAGATGGAAGCTGCTAACGAAGTTGGCGTTAACTTAAAGCAGGGTTACAACGGCGATCTCACCGCTAAACAGGCTGGTTCTATCGGCGGTCAGATGGTTAAAAAGATGATCGAATCTTACGAAAACAGCATGAAATAATTTGTGCTAAAAAATAAAAAGCCGCTCGTAAAGAGCGGTTTTTTGTTATATTAAAGCGTTACGCCGTCCTTAAATATTGCAAGCTCGTGCTTATCTAAAAGCTCAGCCTTTGCCTTAACTTCGCCAGAAGCAAGCTTTAAAACAAAGCTTAAAAATTACCCTCACCAAACTGCATAACCTTAATGGGATATTCAGCTTTAGC